>JAIDJD010000220.1 GCA_029052375.1 Duncaniella sp.
GTCGACATTGGCGCGGACGGCTCCCGAGAGTATGTACTGGATGTTGGGGCGGATGTCGGCCTGGACATTGAGCTTGACGCGGACTCCGGGCTGTGTGGTGTAGGCTGTGCTGATAGAGTCGGGCCGGAAGGACACAATCTGAAGGTTGGGGCCGAAGTAGTCGCGCAGGCGCGTGTCGAGGCGGTTGTGAGTCACCAGCGTGAGGTTGTCGGCCGAATACTCGTCCCACTTGAATTTGACGGGAGCCGGATTGCCCAGCATGAATCTGAGCAGCTGCGAGTCCTTGCCTTTGACCGACACAAACAGCTGGTCGGCGGGGGGAGATATGAGCGTGACGCTGTCCGGGACATCAGTGAGCTCGAACGGGACGTCAAAGTCTCTCTGCCTTTCGGTGTCGAGTGCAAGGAATATCCAGAACACAAAGGCTACAGCAACAAAAAGCAAATAGAGCAGCACATCCTTTCCACGGTTGGAACGGAGTGCTGCCCCTATGCGGGCAATGAGACGTTTTGCCTTGATTCTCATCAGCCTTATGGTCGAGCTGAGGGATATGTCTTACTTGCCGGCGTTCTGCTGGGCGTTGACGTCGGGGGCCGAGGGATATACAGAGCCCTTGTCGATTGTGATCTTGACGCCGTCGGCAATCTCGAGCACGAACGTGGTCTCGCCTACGCCGCGCACCTTGCCATAGATGCCCCCGGCTGTGACTACCTTGTCGCCGGTCTTGATGCCCTCGCGGAACTTCTTGATTTCGTTCTGTTTCTTCTGCTGGGGACGTATCATGAAGAAGTAGAAGATTACTATGAGGGCCACGATCATGAGAATGTTCATGAGGCCGGCGCCGCCTGCGGCGTCCTGGAGGAGGATTGAGTTGAGTGTCATTGTTGGGGTTTGTGTTGGTGGTTTTGCGTTATGCGGTTATGCTTTGTTGAGCTTGCCTTCCTCTTTGAGCTGGTTGACTACGGCGTAGAGTATGCCGTTGATAAACTGGCCGCTCTTGGGGGTGGAGTAGTAG
>JAIDJD010000221.1 GCA_029052375.1 Duncaniella sp.
GACCTGCAAGCTCCATGGCAGGTATGTCCGGGATATCATCGCCCACAAACACCACCTGCTCGCGCGTCAGGCCGTGAGACTCCATCCACGCCCGCATCTGTGCCGTCTTGTGCGAACAGCGGAAAAAGATGTCCCTGAGGCCGAGCGTGCGGTAGGCCGGAAGCATAGACTCGTCCTTAGCTCCCGAGATAACGGCTATGTGCAATCCGCGGCGTATGGCATGGTGGAGCGCAAATCCGTCCTTGACATTGGAGTGGCGCTGGAGCGTGCCGTCCTCGCGGACGGCGACTGTGGACGAGGACAACACCCCGTCCATATCGAAGGCTATACCCTTGATGAGGGTAAGGTCATAGTCTATGCGGCTCATTGCTTGTGGTATCTGTCGTAAATCGCCCCGGAGAGACGGCGGTAGATGTCGGCAAGCTCGGGCGACAGCGACGATGCATGGGCGTCCATCACCCTGACGTCTCCCCTGACGGCCGGGCCGGTCTGTCCTGCGGCTGGTCCGCCGGGGAGCGTCTCGGCCTTGCGCAGAGTCTCCTCGAGCAGAGGGTGCAGCACACTGAGGTCGAGGCCCTCGGCCCTGAGCAGGTCGTCGGCCACAGCCCAGAGATAGTTGGTGAAGTTGCAGGCAAAGACTGCGGCCACGTGCATACGCCGGCGCAGCTCGCTGTCGGCTCTGACCACGCGGCTGAAGACCTTCTCGCCCATCTCTCTTATCTCTGCCTCGACGCCCGGCGTAGAGCCTTCGATGAAGAGAGGTATCTTGGCCATATCCGGCTTGACAGCCTTGGAGAATGTCTGCAATGGATAGAACACACCGCACTTGCGCGACATGGGCCTGAGAATATCAAGGGGCAGCGAGCCTGAGGTGTGGAGCCAGAGGGCGTTGTTGGGCCTGAGCCGCGCGAGCACATCGGCGGCGGCATGGTCTGCGAGCGACACGAGGTAGATGTCTGCATCCGGCACCACCCTGTCGAGGTCTGTCACAGGCTCTGCTTCCCACAGACGCGAGGCCAGGGCACGGGCCGAGGCTTCGGTGTGAGAGTAGACCTGGACCACCTCTCCCACCCCTGCGCCCTCGAGGGCGGCGGTGAGATGGGTGGCTACATTGCCGGCGCCCAGCGAGACTATGCGCGGGAGCGGACGCGACAGATTGCGTGTCACCATCGGTCGACGTGTACGTTCTCCCACTTGAGCTTTTCAGTATCCTGCGGCTTGCGCTCCTCGTCGGGGTATCCGAAGGTGACGATGCAGAGCACAGGGCAGTTGTCCGGAATCCCGAGTATGTTGCGTATATGCTCGTCAGAGCTTGTGCCGTCGGCTGTCGTGCGGCCATGCACCTGCACCCAGCACGAGCCTATGCCGAGGTCGGCGGCCTGCATCTGCATGGCGAAGGCGGCCACGGAGGCGTCCTCTATCCACGCCTCAGACCTGGAGGTGTCTACTGTGACCGCGACTGCAAAGGGACAACGGCCTACGGAGACGGCTCCGGCGGGCTTGCAGTCTGCCATGCGCGCCAGGGTGTCCTTGTCCTCGACCACTACGAGCTGCCAGGCGCGGGCGCTCTTGGATGTGGGCGAGAGAAGCGCGGCCTCGAGGATGAGCTTTACAGCTTCGGGCGAGAGCTCGCGGTCTGTGTATTTGCGGATACTGCGTCTCTTGACGAGCAGATCGTGGAAATTCATTTCGTAAACGGGGGATTGGAGGGGGGATTGAAACTGTTGGCGTCAGGCGCGGCGGACGGCCGGTCAGCGGCGGCACACCCACACCGACGGGTAGGCTGAAGAGAGTTCACGAGCCTTATCGCGGGCCTCGCCGATGGTCGACGCCGTGGCCGCGTAGATGCGCCAGTTGCCGTCCATGGATATGGTCTCGAGCCCGGCGCGTCCGCCGATGAACTTGTCGGCGGCCTTCTGTGTTGGGAACGAGCCTACTACAAGGAGATACCGGCCGTCGGGTGCTGCCTAGAGTTCCTCGTAGGCGGGGTCCCGGGCGGGGAGAGGGTTGTTTAGGAGTATGTA
>JAIDJD010000222.1 GCA_029052375.1 Duncaniella sp.
GTCGCCCCGAGGGTACGCGCGCAGACCTCGACATGATATCCCTCTTCCCTCGGGCGACTTTCAAGGGGCGCAAGAACGGTCTCAGAGCCGACCTCGCCCGGACACTCGCCGACATCCGTCCCAAGTTTGTCCGCTTCCCTGGCGGATGTGTGGCCCACGGCAACGGCGTGGACAATATCTACGACTGGAAGGGCTCTGTAGGTCCGCTCGAGGCCCGCAAGCCGCTCCGCAATATATGGCGGTACCATCAGACCCGAGGGCTCGGCTATCACGAATATTTCCAGTTTTGCGAGGATATAGGCGCCGCCCCGCTCCCGGTGGTCGCCGCCGGATTGCCGTGTCAGAATTCCGGCCTTCCCGCGTCACACTCCCATGACGCGCTCACCACCTACGGCCAGCAGTGCGGCATCCCCTTCGACAGCATGGACGCTTATATCCAGGACATTCTCGACCTCATAGAATATGCCAACGGCGACCCGGCCGAGAGCAGGTGGGCCGCCATGCGCGCCGAGGCCGGACACCCGGAGCCGTTCAATCTCGAGTATATCGGCATCGGCAACGAGGACCTGATCTCTGAAGTATTCGAGGAGAGGTTCAGGATGATATACAGGGCCGTGAGGGAGAAGTATCCCGAGATAAAGGTTGTGGGCACGGCCGGGCCTTTCTACGAAGGGTCTGACTACGAAGCCGGATGGGCCCTTGCCCGCAAGGAGGGCGTAGACCTCGTGGACGAGCACTACTATGTCTCGCCGGGATGGCTGATATACAATCAGGACTACTATGACGGCTATGACCGCCGCGGTCCCAAGGTTTATCTCGGCGAGTGGGCCGCGCATCTCGACGGGCGTCCCAACAATCTCGAGACAGCTCTTGCCGAGGCTCTCTATCTTACGTCGGTAGAGCGCAATGCCGATGTCGTGGAGCTCACATCCTACGCCCCTCTTCTGGCCCGCCGCGGCCATACGCAGTGGCGTCCCGACCTCATATTCTTCGACAACGATTCTATAACTCTTACGCCCGATTATCATGTCCAGAAGCTCTATGGCACCAATCCCGGCACACTCTATCTCCCCTCTGAGGTGGAGGTGGCTGACGGCGGCGTCAGGGGTGTGAGAGAGCGTGTCGGCTTCTCGGCCGTTGTGGACGGGGTGTCGGGCGACACCATCCTGCGCCTTGTCAATATGCTCCCCGTAGAGGTCTGCGCCGACATAGCCCTCCCGGCGGGGATAGCCTCGGGCCGATGCAAGGGATGGCGCATGGAAGGCAAGCCCTCGCAGACCGATGTTGTGCCCGTGGCCGTGGAGGCGTCTCTGCCGTCGCTGACGTTGCCGGCATATTCCTTCACCCTTCTCAGGGTCGGGGCGCATTGATTGCCGCTCTGCCTGACAGAAGCCTGCACCGGCAGACGAAAAAAAGATTCCGGGGACTAGGCATATGCCGCCTCCCCGGAATCTCCAAAGGTTTAAAAAGTCATTGTTCTGGTCAATAGTTACTAAAGTAAAACAGTCAGGTAAATCCTTAATCTAAGCATGTGTCAGGTCAATCGTCACGGTAAGATGCCTCCTCCGTCTATGGGGAGGATATTCCCTTCGTCATCGTAGGTTATCTCGCACACCTTGAGCGAACGGAGCCACGACTTGCCCCCCGAGGGGACGCTGTCGTGGTGGAAGAGATACCACCGGCCGTCAAACTCGACTATGCAGTGGTGTGTGGTCCAGCCCACCACGGGGGTGAGTATCACACCCTTGAAGGTGAACGGGCCGTAGGGATTGTCGCCTACGGCATAGCATATCATGTGGCTGTCTCCGGTGGAGTACGAGAAATAATAC
>JAIDJD010000223.1:0-327 GCA_029052375.1 Duncaniella sp.
CCCAACAAGGAGCCGCAGACCGTCCCGATGCGCTGGATAATCGAGTCGCCCAAGTATGCCAACTGCGAGATGGAGCTGCCTATGGCCATGGGCGCCACCATCTCCAACGAGGTGTTCGTGGCCGACCTCTGCAAGATGCCCCACCTGCTCGTGGCCGGCGCCACCGGTATGGGCAAGTCTGTGGGCCTCAACGCCATCATAGCCTCGCTGCTCTACAAGAAACATCCCTCCGAGCTCAAGTTTGTGCTCGTAGACCCGAAGATGGTCGAGTTCAGCCTCTACGCCAAGCTCGAGCGCCACTACCTGGCCAAGCTCCCCGACGAGGAG
>JAIDJD010000223.1:337-2829 GCA_029052375.1 Duncaniella sp.
AGGACGCCATCATCACCGACCCCTCCAAGGTAGTGGCCACCCTCAACTCGCTCTGCGTGGAGATGGACAACCGATATGCCCTGCTCAAGGACGCCGGGATGCGCGGCATCAAGGAGTATAACGAGCTCTTCTGCCGCCACTCTCTCAATCCCGCCAAGGGCCACCGCTACCTGCCTTACATCGTGGTGATAGTGGATGAGTTTGCCGACCTTATCATGACCGCCGGCAAGGAGGTCGAGACCCCCATAGCCCGCATAGCCCAGAAGGCCCGCGCCGTCGGCATACACATGATACTGGCCACCCAGCGTCCCTCGACCAACGTGATCACCGGCATCATCAAGGCCAACTTCCCCGGCCGAGTGGCCTTCCGTGTGTTCCAGATGGTGGACTCGCGCACCATCCTCGACCGTCCGGGCGCCAACCAGCTGATAGGACGCGGCGATATGCTCTTCAGCAACAACGGCAAGATAGACCGTGTCCAGTGTGCCTTCATAGACACTCCCGAGGTCAAGGCCATATGCGACTTCATCGACGCCCAGGTGGGCTTTGCACACGCCTACGAGCTTCCCGACTATGTCCCCGAGGCAGACGGCGGCGGCTCTGTGGCCGCTCTCGGCGACCGCGACCCGCTCTTCGACGAGTGTGCGCGCCTCGTGGTCCAGAGCGACACGGCTTCCACCTCTATGCTCCAGCGCCGCTACTCCATAGGCTACAACCGTGCCGGAAAGATAATGGACCAGATGGAGGCCGCCGGCATCGTCGGCCCCACGATGGGCGGCAAGCCCCGCCAGGTGCTCGTAGACCCCCTGGCCCTCGAACGCATACTCGAAAACAATTGACCCTCCAAGGGTGTTCTTAGACTACGATATGAAACGCCATCTACTTACCCTCCTGCTGCTTCTTGCCGGTGTGTGCGCCTCCATGGCCCTGACACCGGCCCAGATGATAGAACGTTCGGCCGAGAGCATCCGCAAGCCCGCGTCGCTCAAGGCTTTCTATACGCTCAAGGCCGACGGAGAGACCGTCCAGGGAGTCCTGACCATGTCGGGGCAGATGTTCACCATATCCACGCCAACGCTGTCGGTGTGGTTTGACGGCAAGACCCAGTGGACCTACTCGACCCAGATGGGCGAGGTGAACATCGTCAACCCGACGCGTGACGAACTGAGACAGATAAATCCGCTCGAAATCATAAGCTCGCTCTCTGGCGACTTCGCTCTCTCGGCTCTCAAGGCGCCAAAGGGCTTTGCGGCTGTCGGCCTCACGGCCAAGGCAGGCTCGACCGACATCCGCCGTGCAGACATCACCTTCAGCACCGCGACGTGGTATCCCTCGGCCATACATATGACGCTGTCCAACCGCCAGACGGTCTCTGTGACCATAGACAGGATAGAGGCCGGCTCTGTCGTTCAGGCCTCGGCGTTCAGGTTCGACCCCAAGAGGTATCCCGGAGTCCAGGTGATAGACCTGAGATGACAGATCCCGCGGACGCCTCGCACCACCATCAATCATCAATCCTCAATCAACTTACAGCAATGACACAGCTCACCACCAAATGCCTCATCATAGGCTCAGGCCCCGCCGGTTACACGGCCGCCATCTATACCTCGCGCGCCAACATCAAGCCCCTCGTGATAGAGGGCTACACGCCGGGAGGACAGCTGACCATCACCACCGAGGTCGAGAACTTTCCCGGCTATCCCGAGGGTGTCACAGGCCCTGCCCTCATGGAGGATATGCGCAGGCAGGCCCTGCGCTTCGGCGCCGACATACGCCCCGGGTATGTCAAGAGCGTGGACTTCTCCAAGCGTCCTTTTGTGGCGCTCACCGACACGGATCTCGAGATAGCCGCAGACACCATAATCATCTCTACCGGAGCCGCGGCCCGCTATCTCGGCCTGCCCGACGAGCAGAAATACAACGGCATGGGCGTGTCGGCCTGCGCCACGTGTGACGGATTCTTCTACCGCAATCGCAAGGTGGCCGTCGTCGGCGGCGGCGACACAGCCTGCGAGGAGGCTCTCTATCTGAGCCAGCTCGCAAGCGAGGTGTATCTGATTGTGCGCCGCGACGTGATGAGGGCCTCCAAGGTGATGCAGAGCCGTGTGGCCGAGCGCGAGAACATCAAGGTGCTCTACAATACGGTCACCCTCGGTCTCTTCGGCGACGGCCTGCTCGAGGGCGCGCATCTTGTGGAGAACAAGGGCACGGACGCCGAGCGCGAGTACGACCTGGCCATTGACGGATTCTTCCTCGCCATAGGCCATACGCCCAACACCGAGGTGTTCAGGGACACCATCGAGTGTGACGAGGCCGGATATATAAAGGTGAAGGGTGCAGGCACCGCCACCAATGTCCCCGGCGTCTTTGCCGCGGGAGACGTTGCCGACCCCTCGTACCGCCAGGCCATCACCGCTGCCGGGATGGGCTGCAAGGCCGCCCTCGACGTTGAGCGATTCCTCAACGAGCAGGGCGGATGGCTCGGCCAGACC
>JAIDJD010000224.1 GCA_029052375.1 Duncaniella sp.
TCTATGGTCCACGAGCCGCTCTATCATTATTTTTCGGACAATAACCAGTCTATCTCTCGCGGGAAGAATCTCAAGAAGGCCTTGTCGAGAATCGGCGCAGTGGCCGATGTCGAAAAGTTTCTGCAAAAGCGCGGCTGGGCCGAAGACTATGCTTTCAGCCTTGCCTACTGGAAGTCTGAGGTGAAATACGACCTCCTGAGATTCGACCCCGGAAAAAGCGCCGGGTTGTGGCGGAATACCTTCCCGGAAGTGAACGGCATGATATTGAAATTCCCGATGCCGCTTAGCCATAAGATACTCTGCCTCATGGCCCGTCTTCGTCTCGGATTCCTGGTCAAGGCTGTCCAGAGACCCTTGCCTGAGTGAAAAAGCGAGGATATTAATTGAAAAATTCGTAACTTTGCAGTTATGATTTTTCCAGAGAAAATAGAATACAAGATAGGATTCAATACAGTGCGCGAGCAGATATCCAGGCGATGCCGGTGTGAAGGCTCGCGTCTGCTCTGCGCTGAGATGGCGTGGATGGACGACTATAAGGCAGTCCGCGCCTCGCTCGAGGCTGTAGCCGAGATGGCAGATATTCGCCACAGCCAGGAGGCCCTTCCTTTGGACGGTATCCATGACATCAACGGCCCTCTGAACCTGATACATATCCCTGGCACCTTCATAGAGATTAAAGACCTGATGAAGGTGCGCAAGATGCTCCGCTGCTTCGCTGAGGTCAACTCATTCTTTGCCAACCGCCGCGAAGGCGAAGGCTCAAGACCCTCGGGCCATCTCGCATCTATAGCCGAGCCTCTCGAGGGTGTCTCTCCGGCGCTTGCCGCGTCAATAGACCGAGCCATAGACGAAGGTTCGGGCCACGTCAAGGACAACGCTTCGCCTGAGCTCGCCCAGATACGCTCTCAGCTCAGGGGCATGGCGGGGCGCGTCAACTCAATCCTGCGCCGCGTTATAGCCTCAGGCATCTCGGCCGGATATCTCGAGTCAGACACAGTCCCCTCTATGCGCGACGGCCGTCTGGTGATACCAGTGGCTCCCTCGAACAAGCGGCGTATCCCTGGCATCGTCCACGACGAATCCGCCTCGGGCAAGACCGTATTCATCGAGCCTTCCGAGGTGGTCGAGGCCAACAACCTGACCAGAGAGCTGCAGATAGAGGAACAGCGCGAGATAGTCAAGATAATCATCTCTATCGCGGAT
>JAIDJD010000225.1 GCA_029052375.1 Duncaniella sp.
TCTCGCCGGCCGCTACAACGAGGGCTCCCTGGCCCACTACCGAGGCTATGCGGTAGAATGTCGAGCGTATGCCTACGTAGAACGACTGCTGTTTCTCGTCGAGGGCGAGCATATAGTATCCGTCGGCAGCTATGTCGTGTGTGGCCGAGATGAAGGCCACGAGCCAGAACGCGGCGAGGCTGAGGCGGAAGAAGAGCGGGCCGCCCACAGTCAGGGCTATGCAGGCAAAGGCCGCGGCCACGGCCATCTGCATGGCCAGTATCCACCTGCGCTTGGTCGAGAAGATGTCTATGAATGGGCTCCAGAAGGGCTTTATGACCCACGGCAGGTAGAGCCATCCGGTGTAGAGGGCGATGTCCGTGTTGGAGAATCCGAAGCGCTTGTACATGATCACCGAGATGGTCATCACGGCTATGTAGGGGATGCCCTGTGCAAAGTAGAGTGTGGGCACCCACCACCATGGCGAGCGTTTTGAGTGTCTGACAGAAGTGTCCATAGAGGGTCAGTAGAGGGTTGTGAGATTGGCGCCGGGATAGTAGCGGCGCAGTATTTCCTGCCAGGCATATCCGGCCTCGCCCATCATGGCGGCGCCTATCTGGCAGAGACCGACGCCGTGGCCCCATCCGGCTCCGCGGAGCCTGAAGGTGTCGCCCTCCACGCTGACGGTGAAGGCCGAGCTGCGCAGGTGGGTCTCCGAGAGGGTGCGCCTTATCATAAGCTCCTTGCCTATGACCACCGAGCCCTTGGTGCCCGTGATGAGCAGGCGCGAGATGCGTCCCGACGTGCCGCGGGCCAGTGGCCAGAGGCTCAGGATGTCTCCGAGGTCGCGCCCGAGACGGCGGCGTATGATGTCTGAAAGCTCGCCGCGGGTATAGGTCACTTCCCAGCGGTAGAAGTCGGTCTGTTCGCGGTCGTAGTCGTTGAGCACCTGTGCGAGCACGCGCCTCGAGACTGTGTTGCAGAACGCCTCGGGCGAGCTCTCTATCCACCGTCGGGCATTCTCCTCGCGGGTGAGGTCCGGAAAGTTTGCGGGGTCTGTCCAGTCTCTGCGCGGCGCGAGGTAGGGGTGGCGGCTGTCCTCGTCGGCCCAGCAGGTGGAGAATCTCTCGAAGACGCCTCCGCAGCACTTGGAGAAGCGGGCGTCGCATATGCGCCCTCCCTCGGAGGTGAGTATCACACCGCGGGTATCCTCGACGGCCGAGACGGCCTGCTCTTCCATTCTCGCGAGCCCCTGATAGCGCTGGCAGTGGTCGTCGGCACAGACGTCGAAGAGGGTATGCTCCTCGTGGTCCCACCACCTGATGGTCTCCCCCTCGTCCACGCTGACCTCCGGGGTCTTGTTCTCGGAGTCATGGGCCATCTGGGCCAGTAGCCACGAGCGCGATATCACGGCGTGGGCCCTGAGCAGGGCCGGAGAGGCCGAGGCCTTCATCTCGCTCGATATCACAGACTTGAGATACTCCTCTACGGGGATTAGGGTGATGGCCGTGAGGTTGCCTCCCCGGGCTATCAGCTTCAAGGCTCCGCGAAAGCGCTGGTTCTCGGTGCGCTCCCACTGGAAGGCGACGCCTATGGTGACGCCCTCGAGCTCGAACGAGTCTCCCTCGAGCGAGGTGGGGGCGAATGTCAGTTCGTCCCACTCGCGGCTGTCCCACACCACCTTGCCGCCCTCGGCGCGGGCTGTGCCGCGTCCTGTGGCTATGGCTCCGTCGGGGCTCTGGTAGATGCCTGTGAGGGTGAATGTGGCTTCGGGGCGGGTGAAGATGCCCACCGATACCACCGGAGAGGTCACTTGTCCGTCAGCCTGCCGCATAGTTCTTTGTATTGGTCTTTGGAGAGTGAGACTTCGGTGAGGATTTCTGTTATCTTCTCCTCGGTGAGCATGGCCGCCTGCTCGGGCGAGAGAGCCGTGAAGAGGCCCGACATCTCGAGCGAGGCGGGGCTGACGAGAAGCTGTCCCTCGCCTGTGCCGTAGCATGATGGGCGGTGGGCCCGGCGCGGGATGATGACTATGCGTGTGCCCTCTCTGGTGTTGAAGGCCCAGATGTTGACCATCGGCTCGGGGTCGGCCGAGGGCAGGGCCGACATCACCCGCCGGAAGATGCGGAGCATATCGGCGTCGGCCGCCGAGACAATCTCGAGGAACGGCACCGGGGTGAGGTCTGTGTCTATGGCGTAGAGTCGGGCCTTGCCCTCGGCCTGGAGCAGAGTCAGCTCGGGGTCTATGGTCCATGTGGTGTCTATCCCGCTCTTGGTGATGGCCTGGAAGTGCAGGTGGTCGGGGGCCGAGGCTCCGCATCGCGGTCCGTTGTAGAAGATGGCCATGTCGGGGAGGACGCGTGTCAGCCTGGCCATATCCCTGATGGCTCTGTCTATCAGCTGGGGGCGGTGTTCCTTTGAGGCTATGGTCAGGTGCGGCAGACCGAGCGGGTAGGGGTTGGCGAGTATCTCGTATCCCTCCCAGGGGAGTGTCTTCTGCTCTCGCGGGCGGTTGGCCGCGCAGAGAAAGCAGGGACGCTCGCCGCTGAGTGCCTTGTCGGGGTCTGACGTTGCCGAGGCCTTGCGGTAGGGGAGTATCTGCACCGTGGCTTTGAGGTTGGTGGTGCCGAGCAGTATCTCGCGCATTCTTGCCTGGCTCTTGAGTATCTTGCCGACGCTGTCGCCGAGCAGGGGCCAGGTCTTTATCTGGCCGAGTTCCCAGTTGATGATGTCGTCTTCGGAGTATTTGTTCTTTGGTTTGTTCATTTTCTGTTCAGCGATATGCGCCTCTCTGTCTCGAGTGTGCGTATTAGGTCCTTGTAGTGGTTGTTGCGGTTGATGCGCTCCTGCGAGAGGGCGTGGTCTGTGTTGTCCTCCCACCTGCGGCACAGGTAGAGGCTGTCGAAGATGCGGCCTACGGGACAGCTCCGCGATATGGCCAGGGCCATGGCATAATCCTCGCCATAGCAGGTATCGGGGAAGAGGATTTCTCGCGCCAGCGGTGTGTAGAAGGCTCTCGGAGCGCCGAATCCGTTGATGCGCAGGGCGTTGTTGCGCCCGTTCTCGGCTGTCCACTCGCGGTGGTCTATCAGGCCCGGGGGCAGGACATTGCGGTCAAAGTCGGTGAGCGTGTAAGACCCGACCACCATTCCGCACTGCTCTTCATAGAATTTCTCCACAATCCTGCTGAGTGTGTCGGGGCCAGAGTAGAGGTCGTCGCTGTCGAGCTGTACGGCAAAGCGTCCGCAGAGCGGGTGGCGCAGGGCGAGGTTCCAGCACCCGCCGATGCCGTAATGCTTCCATTCGAGCTGCGAGGCGTCGATGATGACGAGCCTCGGGTCTGCCACACTGCGCAGGGCCTCGAGGGTGCCGTCGGTGCTGCCGTTGTCCACTGCGATGACGTTGAAGGGGAAGGCCGTCTCCTGTGCGAGAGCCGAGCCCACGGCGTCGAGGATAGTGCGCACACGGTTGCGCACGGGGATGATGACCGAGGCCTCGGCGGGGAATTGTCCCTCTCCGACGTTGACCTTCTGTATCTCCGCGGGGTCTATCCATGCT
>JAIDJD010000226.1 GCA_029052375.1 Duncaniella sp.
AGCTGGCCCAGATAGCCGTCTCCGCCGCCCAGACCGCCCGCGACATCGCCGGCATGGAGCCCCGCGTGGCCATACTGAGCTTCTCCACCAAGGGCTCGGCCAAGCACGAGAAGGTAGACAAGGTGATCGAGGCCACAAAGATAGCCCAGCGCATGGCTCCCGAGCTGATGCTCGACGGCGAGCTCCAGGCCGACGCCGCCCTCGTGCCCAGCGTGGCCAACAGCAAGGCTCCCAACAGCCCCCTCTCCGGCCGTGCCAACGTGCTCGTGTTCCCCAACCTCGAGGTGGGCAACATCGCTTACAAGCTCTGCCAGCGTCTCGGCGGCGTAGAGGCTGTGGGTCCCGTCCTCCAGGGTCTCGCCGCTCCTGTCAACGACCTCTCTCGCGGATGCTTCCCCGAGGATATCTACAAGACCATCATCATCACCTGCAACCAGGCTATCGGCGCCAAGGAGAACAAGTGATTGCATACCAATACAACCGACTACCAAACACAACCCCCTGAGATATGAAAATCCTTGTCCTCAACTGCGGCTCAAGCAGTGTAAAATACAAGCTCATCGATACAGCCGCCTCTGAGGTCCTCGCCGAGGGCGGCGTAGAGAAGATAGGCCTCCCCGCCGGCTTCCTCAAGTATAAGAAGGCCGACGGCTCAAAGGCCACCATCGAGCTCGGCCTCATCGACCATCTGGCCGCTGTAAAGGCTATCCTCAACCTCCTCACCGACCCCGCCGAGGGCTGCATCAAGAGCTTCGACGAAATCGACGCCGTTGGCCACCGCGTGGTACACGGAGGCGAGAAGTTTGCGGAGAGCGTCCTCATCACCGACGAGGTGAAGGATATGATCAAGCAGTGCTACGGCCTTGCCCCCCTCCACAACCCCGCCAACATGACCGGCATCGACGCCATCACAGCCCTGATGCCCGAGGTGCCCCAGGTGGCTGTCTTCGACACCGCCTTCCACCAGACCATGCCCGCCAAGAGCTATATGTATGCCCTCCCCTACAAGTACTACAAGGAGGACGGCGTGCGCCGCTACGGATTCCACGGCACCAGCCACCGCTACGTGTCGCAGCGCGCGGCCGAGTTTCTCGGCGTAGACCTGGCCGGCAAGAAGATCATCACCTGCCACATCGGCAACGGCGGCTCCATCACAGCTGTCGACGGCGGCAAGAGCGTAGACACCTCCATGGGCCTCACTCCCGTCGAGGGCCTCATGATGGGCACCCGCGTGGGCGATGTCGACCCCGGCGCGCTCACCTACCTCATGCTCAAGCACAACCTCTCGGCCGAGGATGTGCAGAAAATCATCAACAAGGAGAGCGGTGTGCTCGGCATCAGCGGAGTCTCCAGCGATATGCGCGAGATCGACGCCGCCATCGCCGAGGGCAACGAGCTGGCCAAGCTGGCACTCGATATGTATGAGCACCGCATCCTCAAGTACATCGGCGCCTATGCCGCAGAGATGGGCGGCGTGGACATCATAGTCTTCACCGGCGGTGTCGGCGAAAACCAGACCTCGCTGCGCTTCAATGTCTGCAAGCCCCTCGCCTTCATGGGCGTGGAGATAGACCAGGAGGTCAACAAGGATCTCCGCGGCAAGGAGGCTGTCATCTCGGCTCCCGGCTCGAAGGTCACCGTAGTGGTGATACCCACAGACGAGGAGATGATGATAGCCCGCGACACCGAGGCCATCGTAAAGTAAACAATAAGGTGGCTTTGCGCCTTATATCATAACGGCATCCCCCTCCCGGAGCCGCCACCCGTGTGTGTGGACGGCCCCGGGAGAATGCCATTTTGTCACTGTTCCCCAAACTGCTCCAGCTATGACTAAGATAAGAGCCGCCGTAGTAGGATACGGCAACATCGGACGCTTCACGGTCCAGGCCCTCAAGGCCGCCCCCGATTTTGAGATTGCAGGTGTGGTGCGCCGCTCTGTCCCCGCCGAGACTCCCGCCGAGCTCGCCGGCATCAGGGTGACAGACAGCATCGCCGACCTCGGCCATGTGGATGTGGCTGTCCTCTGCACCCCCACGCGCGAGGTGGAGAAGCACGCCCTCGAGTGCCTGGCCATGGGCATCAACACTGTAGACTCGTTCGACATCCACTCGTCCATCACAGCTCTGCGCCGCACGCTCGGCGAGGCCGCCCGCAAGGCCGGGCGCGTGTCTGTGATTTCGGCCGGGTGGGACCCCGGAAGCGACTCTGTGGTGCGCACCCTGCTCGAGGCCGCCGCGCCCAAGGGTCTCACATACACCAACTTCGGCCCCGGCATGAGCATGGGCCACACCGTGTGTGTCAAGTCCAAGCCCGGAGTTAAGGATGCCCTGTCCATGACCATGCCCAAGGGCGACGGAATGCACCGCCGCATGGTCTATGTAGAGCTCGAGCCCGGCGCCTCGCTCGACGAGGTGGCCGCCGCCGTCAAGGCCGACCCTTACTTTGCCTCGGACGAGACCCATGTGATGGCCGTCCCGAGCGTAGACGCCGTCAAGGATATGGGCCACGGCGTACACATGGTGCGCAAGGGCGTCTCTGGCGAGACACAGAACCAGCGCTTCGAGTTCAATATGTCTATCAACAACCCCGCCCTCACAGCCCAGCTCCTCGTGTGCGTGGCCCGCGCCTCTATGCGCCTTGCCCCCGGAGCCTACACGATGGTGGAGATTCCCGTCATCGACCTTCTGCCCGGCGACCGCGAGGAGCTCATCGGACGCCTCGTCTGACCCTCTGCTGACAGCCGCAGGCCAGCCTCTCTTCTCACCCCATTGACATCACTTCTTCCCGAACAAGAAATATCCTCCCCGACCATCCCTGAATTATGAATCCGCTCCACAGCCTCGGGGCGGCCATGCTCGCGGGCCTCATGGCCTTCGGAGCCTCGGCCGCCGTCAAGGATCTCCCCGTCAAGACCATCAACGGCAAGCCCTATCATTACTACAAGGTGCCGGACCACGAGACCGTCTACTCTGTGCTATACAAGCTCGGAATCTCAAAGGACGAGCTGCTCGGCTCCAACCCCGCCGTGGCCGACGGCCTCAAGCCGGGGATGATACTCTACTTCCCTAAGCAAGAGGCCTCGTCGGCCGATATGCCGGCCGTCAGGGAGGGTGTTGTGAAGCATAATGTCCAGCGCGGAGAGACCATCATGGGCATAGGCCGCAAGTATGGTCTCTCGGTGGCCGAGGTGATAGCCCAGAACCCCTTCCTGAAAGACGGTCTCAAGGCCGGGCAGACCCTCGACATCACCCTCCCGTCCGGAGTGGCGGCGCCCGCTCCGGCGCCTGCCGTGACCTCCGGGGAGGCGGACCGTGCCGGCGACGCGATAGAGATGACCGGGTATCTCGTCAAGAAGGGCGAGACGCTCTACTCCATAGCCGCCTCGCACGGCATCACTCCGGCCGACATCGAGGCCGCCAATCCCAACCTCGGTGTGCTCAAGAAGGGCCAGGTGCTCAGCCTGCCGCTCCGCAAGCAGGCCGTCTCTCCCTCCGGGCCAGCATCGGACACACCCGAGGCTCCCGGGACAGCAGAGGCTCCCTCGGCGCCATCTGTCACCGTTGGGGCTCCCGAGCCCGCGGCAGAGAGCGCCGCGCCGGCCGAGGCTGCAAAGCCCGCCGAGGTATCGGTGGCTGTGATGCTGCCGTTCATGCTCTCGGAGGAGACCCCCTCCAAGGCGGCCCAGCGCACAACTGAGTTCTACAAGGGCTTTCTCCTTGCCGCAGACTCGCTCCGCGCCTCCTCGACGCCTGTGCGCATCGTCACCTTCGACACCGAAGACTCTCCCGTCAAGGTGGGCCGTCTGCTGGCCGACCCTGCCATGAGCAAGTTCAGCGCCATCGTCGCGCCCGACGATGCCTCTCAGCTGGCCCTGATAGCCGAGTTTGGCAAGGACAACCATATCCCTGTCCTCAACCCCTTCGTCGTCAGGGACGAGTCTTATCTCTACAACCCCTTCATGCTCCAGGGCAACCTGCCTACAAGGCAGATGTATGCCAAGGCTGTCAAGGCTTTTGCCGACAGGCTCGAGCGCTCTGTGCCCGTCTTTGTCTCTCTCAAGGGCGGCCATGCCGACAAGGCCGAGTTTGTGGCCGAGCTCAAGAAAGAGCTTGCGTCCCGCTCCATCGCCTCGAGGGACATCGAGGCCGACGGCTCTCTGGCCGTGTCTGACCTCGCCGGCCTCCCTGCCGACGGCAGCTACACTTTCATCCCCCTCTCCGGACGCCAGGCCGACCTCAACAGGATGCTCCCCGCCATCATCGAGTGGCGCGACCAGTCGGGGATGCCTCTGGTGCGTCTCTTCGGCTATCCCGAGTGGATCACCTATCGCGGCGAGACACTCTCCAATATGCACAACCTCAACACCACCGTCTACTCGCGCATCTTTGCCGACTATGACGACCGCCGCAGCGAGGCGCTCGAGACCGAGTTTCGCCGGTGGTACGGGACGCGCATGGAGTGTGTGGTGCCGCGCCAGGGCCTTATGGGCTTTGACGCCGGTATGTTCCTCATCCCTTATCTCCAGAACGGCACAGCCGTCTATGACGGCATCCAGAACGGATTTCGCGTCGTCTCGGCAGGCGAGGGCAAGGGGAGCTACAACGATATGCTCTATCTGATCAACTTCCGTCCCGGCGGCGGACTGGACAAGACCCAGCTGTGATGAGACCGCGCCTGCTACTGTCCCTGCTGCTGGCCCTCTTCTCACTGTCGGCCATGGCCCAGCGCGAGTATTCGCCCAACCTGTGCATAGGCGTCAAGGGCGGCGCCACGCTCTCCAGCATGGCGTTCTCTCCCGAGGTGCATCAGAAGATGGTCCAGGGCCTGGCCGGCGGCCTCGTGGTGCGCTATCACGAGGAGAAGCTGTTCGGTCTCATAGGCGAGGTCAACATCACCCAGCGCGGCTGGAGCGAGGACTTTGCCCGCGACGAGGCCCCTCAGTTTTCTTACTCGCGCCGCCTGACATATGTCCAGGTGCCGCTGATGACGCATATATATTTCGGCCCCAGGCGGGTCAAGTTTTTCTTCAACCTCGGCCCCGAGTTCGGCTTCATGATAGGGGACAGGATAACGGCCAACTTCGACTGGAAGGACTATGGCTCTATCGAAGGCTTCCCCCAGGGCTACCGCACCAACGAGCAGCTGGCCAAGGAGGTGGAGAACCGCTTTGACTACGGCATAGCCGGAGGCGCGGGCATAGAGATATTCGTCACTCCCCGCAACTCGCTGATGCTCGAGGGCCGCTATTACTTTGGCCTCGGCAACATCTTCCACGCCACCAAGCGAGACTACTTCGCGGCCTCGCGCACGCAGTCTATAGGCATTACGCTGGCCTATCTGTTCAGGGTCCGGTGACGCCGCCGGAACAGAGGCGTGAAGTGTGAATAAATTATGTTTTTAAGCATAAATCAATATTTTTCAGTCAGAAAATTTGGCTTTATTGGTGAAAAATGCTTAAATTAGCCGTCGGAAATGTTACGGCTTTTCCACACACCATTGTTCAAAACCGATCTTCTTTGGCCCATTAAGCTGACATTCAGCCTGCTGGGGGCCGAAGCCATCTTTTTACATAACCTACATTCCATCCACCCCATCCTTATATGGAACAGCGTGACCCGTCCGCCATCCAGGACACTACCTTAGAGCAGGTTGCGGCACCCGCACCCGTAGACACCATGAATTCCCAGGAACTATCCGACGCCGCCGAAGAGCCCCAGGTCTCCGAGGCCGAGGCCCAGGCACACAAGCCCCGCACCAAGGAAGAGCTTGTAGAGTGTGCAGTACGTCTCTCAGAGCGCGACGGTGCAGATATCACAGCCGACGAGATAGGCCGTCTCAAACAGCTTTTCTATGCTATCCGCAACGAGGAGCTGCGTGGCGAGCGCCAGTCCTTCATGGAGGCCGGAGGCGCCGAAGCCGACTTTGTCCCCGCTGAAGACGGGCTCGAGGAGAAGTTCAAGGAGATTCTGGCTGAGGTCAAGGAGAAGAAAGCAAGGTATCGCGCCGCGGTGGAGGCCGAACAGAAGGCCAACTACGAGAGCAAGCTCGCCATAATCAACACCCTTGCCGAGCTGAGCGAGGATACAGACAACGTCAACCGCGCTTTCCCGGCCGTGCGCGACCTCCAGAACAAGTTCAAGGAGATAGGCGACGTCCCCCAGACCGTGGCTTCTGACCTCTGGAAGCGCTATCAGGAGGCCGTGGAGAAGTTCTATGACCAGCTCAAGATCAACAAGGAGCTCCGCGACTACGACTTCAAGAAAAACCTCGCCGACAAGCAGGCCCTCATAGCCGAGGCCGAGAAGCTCGCCGCCGAGGAGGACATCATAGTGGCATTCCGCCGTCTCCAGGAGCTCCACGACCAGTGGCGCGCCGTGGGCCCCGTGCCCAAGGAGGTGCGCGAGGAGATATGGGGCCGGTTCAAGGCCCTCTCGGCAGACATCAACAAGAAATACCAGGACTTCTTCGTAGAGCGCAAGGAGCGCGAGCAGCAGAACGAGACCGCCAAGACCGCCATCTGCGAGCGTCTCGAGGCCCTCGACTTCTCGGGCCTCAGCACCTATGCCGCCTGGGACGCCATGACCAAAGACTTCATGGCCGCCCAGGAGGAGTGGAAGACCCTCGGCGCCGCTTCGCGCAAGGTCAACAACCTGCTCTTTGCCCGCTTCCGCGCCGCCTGCGACAAGTTTTTCGCCGCAAAGGCCGAGTTTTTCAAGAAGATGAAAGCCCTTCTCTCGCAGAACCGCGAGAAGAAGATAGCCCTCTGCGAGCGTGCCGAGGCCCTCAGGGAGAGCACAGACTGGCGCGCCACAGCCGACGAGCTGGCCGCTCTCCAGAAGGAGTGGAAGACCATCGGAGCCGTCTCGAAGAAACATTCAGACCAGGTGTGGCGCCGTTTCCTCGACGCCTGCGACTACTTTTTCGAGCGCAAGAAAAAGAATACCTCGGGCACACGCCGCAACGAGCGCGCCAACCTCGAGCAGAAGCATGAGATAATCCAGAAGCTGGCAGCCCTGCTGGCAGCCCCCGGCGAAGACCGCGAGGCCACCATAAAGGCTGTCAAGGACCTGCAGGCCGAATGGCAGAGCGTGGGCCACGTCCCCTTTGCCGAGAAAGACAAGGTGTATGCCGAATACCGCGCCGTCGTGGACAAGCTCTATGCCGGGCTCGACAAGGGCCGCCGCGGTTCGCGCCAGGAGGCCTTCGAGAACACTCTGGCCGAGATGGGCTCGGACACCCAGCGCCTCTATCGCGAGCGCGAGCGCCTGCTGCGCGTCTACGAGCAGCGCCGCAACGAGCTCCAGACATATGAGAACAACATCGGGTTCCTCTCGGTGCGCTCCAAGAACGCCGACTCCATGCTGCGCGATATGCAGCGCCGTATGCAGCGCCTCAAGGACGACCTTGCCGACCTCGAGAACAAGATAAAGCAGATAGACAGCCGCCTCTGACGCGGCGGCCGCAATCAGGTTTTACAGCGTCAAGCCGCAAGCAGATCCGGGAGGGTCGGTCCTACGCATGAGGAGAGAGGAGAGGGCCGTCCCACCAACACCGGAGATGCCGAGGCTTGGCGCTTCTTGACACACTCCGGAGCTCTCCCAGCCTCTGCCATATCCTCTCGCGGCCGAGGCTCCGCGCCTGTCCCCGCCCCCCCGAGTCTCTAACTTTACTCTACGCACTATACAATATATGTTCCAAAGGGGAAAATACGGAAAGCTTATCACCTCGCTGTTCACAGCCGTGGACTTCGTGGTGCTCAACATCATATTCTTCATTGTCGGACAGATCTATCCGGGTGTGGCCGCGCTGCACCTGCGCCTCACCTGGCTCTTGCTCAACGTGGCCTACCTGCCCGTGGCCAAGTGGGTCAAGGATGCCCACAACGTCCGCTCGCTCCAGATGGAGGCTGTGATGCGCATCTCCTTCTTCTCGGTCATTGTCCATGCCCTCTGTTTTGTCTCGCTGCTCTACCTGATGCAGGTGGCCGGGCTCAGGGCCAGGATTCTCTTTGTCTTCTATTCGATGTTCCTGGCCGGGCTGATGCTGTGGCGTGTCTCGGGACAGACATTGCTGAAATCTTACCGCCGCGGGGGCGGCAACACCCGCAAGGCCGTCATCGTTGGCAACGGCCCTACCGCCCGGCGCCTCTATGACGAGATATGCGCCAATCCGGGATTCGGATACGACGTCAATGGCGTCTTCGACATATACTGCTGTCCCGATTCGCCCCTGCGCGACCTCTATCGGGGCAATCTCTCAGAGCTTGAAGACTATATAGCCGAAAACCATATCGAGGAGCTCTTCTATACGCTCTCCGGCGAGGACCGCGAAGCCCTGCGCCTCACCCTCGGCCTCTGCGACCAGCATATGATGAAGTTTCACTATGTGCCGCAGATATCGCCTTACCTCACGCGCAATCTGCGCCAGGGACAGATAGGCGCCATGCCGGTCCTCGGTGTGCTCAACAATCCGCTCGAGAGCCCCGTCAGCTCGGCTGTCAAGCGTCTCTTCGATATCGTTGTCTCCGGCACGTTCCTGCTCGTCTCGCCCATAGTCCTGATACCGGTGGCCATCGCCATCAAGGTCTCGTCGCCGGGGCCGGTCTTTTTCAGGCAGAAGCGCACGGGCTACATGGGCAAGGAGTTCTGGTGCTACAAGTTCAGGACCATGAGGGTGAACGACGACTCTGACTCTCTCCAGGCCTCTAAGGACGACCCTCGCAAGACGCGCGTGGGCGACTTCCTGAGGCGCACGAGCATCGACGAGCTGCCGCAGTTTCTCAACGTCCTCAAGGGCGATATGTCCGTCGTGGGCCCGCGCCCCCATATGCTCAAGCACACCCACGACTACAGCGCCCTGATACGCAACTATATGGTGCGCCACCTGATCAAGCCCGGCATCACCGGATGGGCCCAGGTACACGGCTACCGCGGACAGACCGAGGAGCTCTGGCAGATGCAGAAGCGCGTCGAGCACGACATCTGGTATATAGAGCACTGGAGCCTGTTTCTCGACATCAAGATAATGGTGAGAACCGTCATCAACGCTCTCCACAAGGATGAGAACGCATTCTGAACAATACGTATTCTGACCGACCAATCACAGCAAGGGATGATAAACATTGACATCAAGGAACTCAAGACGAGGGCCCAGGCCCTCCTTGCGAGGTTTTACGGTTACGGCGAATTCCGCCCGCTGCAGTTCGACATCATAGCCAACGCCGTGGCCGGGCGCGACTCTGTGGTGCTGATGCCCACGGGCGGCGGCAAGTCTGTCTGCTACCAGATGCCCGCGCTCCTCTCCGAGGGCGGCGTTGTGGTGGTGGTCTCTCCGCTCATAGCGCTGATGAAAGACCAGGTGGCGGCCCTTGTCTCCAACGGCATCCCCGCCGCGGCCGTCAACTCTCTGCAGTCCGAGGAGGAGAACCGCAACATACTGGAACAGCTCGCCACGGGGCGCATCAAGCTGCTCTACATCTCGCCCGAGCGCCTGCTGTCCGAGATGGAGCGGTGGTCGCGCTCGCTGCCGATAGTCCTCTTTGCTATCGACGAGGCCCACTGCATCTCTCAGTGGGGCCATGACTTCCGCCCGGGCTACACACAGCTCTCGCTCATCAAGGAGTGTTATCCGGCGGTGCCTGTCATGGCTCTGACGGCCACGGCCGACCGTCTGACGCGTGACGACATAGCGCTGCAGCTCAGGCTCAGCGACCCTAAGCTCTTCATAGGTTCGTTCGACCGTCCCAACATATCGCTCAAGGTAGTGGTCAACCCCGGCAAGACCCAGCGCCTGGCCATGATAGGGCGTCTCATAGACCGCCACCGCACCGACTCGGGCATCGTCTACTGCATCTCGCGCAAGGGCGCCGAGGAGACGGCCCGCCAGCTGGCCGAGCGCGGCTACCGCACGGGCGTCTATCATGCCCGACTCTCGACCGAGGAGCGCAACCGCGCCCAGGAGAGATTCATCAACGGCGACCTCCAGGTGATGTGTGCCACCGTAGCCTTCGGCATGGGCATAGACAAGAGCAATATCAGGTGGGTGGTCCACAACAATATGCCGCGCAACATCGAGAGCTACTATCAGGAGATAGGCCGCGCGGGCCGCGACGGCGCCCCCGCCGAGACCCTGATGTTCTACTCCTACGGCGACATCGCCACTCTCCAGAGTTTCGTGGACGAGAGCGGACAGCGCACGCTCAACGCCGAAAAGCTGGCGCGTATGCGTGAGTATGCCGAGGCCTCGCTCTGCCGCAGGCGCATCCTGCTCAGCTACTTCAACGAGACCATGGACCACGACTGCGGCAACTGTGACGTCTGTCTGAACCCTCCGCAGAGGTTTGACGGGACCATCCATGCACAGAAGGCTCTGAGCGCCGTGGTGCGCCTCCAGGGCCAGGCCGGCATCACGATGCTGATAGATGTGCTCCGCGGCATGGGGCGCCAGGAGCTGATGCTGCGCGGATTCCACCTCATCAAGACATATGGCGCCGGGGCCGACCTCAGCTTTGCGGAGTGGAACGCCTACATCACCCAGATGATACAGCTCGGCCTGCTCGACATCGCCTACAACGAGGGCAACCATCTGAAGGTGACGGACTACGGTATGCGGGTTCTGAGAGAGAGGCTGCCTGTGACCCTTGCGCTCTTCACTCCCTATGAGCGCCGCACGTCCGGGCGCAAGACGGCCTGGCCCGAGCCCCAGCTCTCGCCCGCCGAGATTCTGCTTGAGACCCTCAAGGAGGTGCGGGTCAAGCTGGCGCGTGTCGAGATGGTGGCTCCCTATCTGGTGTTGACAGACAAGACCCTGCTCGAGCTTGTGCGTCTCCAGCCTACAGACATGGCCGCCTTTGCGTCTGTCGAGGGCATCAGCGAGCGCAAGACTGTCAAGTACTGGAAGCCTTTTGTGACGGCCATACGCAAGCATCTCGGCATCAAGGAGAAGCTCGGCTCGGGTCTGTCGGAGAGCGAGACGCTCCTGCTGTTGCAGTCAGGCTATGACATCCCCGCCATAGCCGAGGCCAAGAATATCAAGCCTCAGACTGTCTACAACCACCTTGCCACGCTGATCTCGGCTGACAGGCTTACCGAGTTTTCTTCCATCATCACCAGGGACCAGTATCTGAGGGTGATGCAGGTGGCCAGGGAGAATCCCTCCGAGCTGTTCCAGATACTTGCGGGAGAGATGCCCCTGGGTATGCCCAAGGTGGCGCTGGCCATCTCTGACTACCTTCTGCGCCACAAGGCTGACTGAATGAGCAAACTCACGTACCTGTATAAATCACCGAAGCCGGGTGCTCACGCATCCGGCTTCGACATTCATAAACCAAAAATACCTAAACATGAAATATTAACCTTAAACCAATCTATCTTTGAAATTCCTTTTTGGAGGTGTCGTCCGGGATTTCTGTTCCCTTCTGA
>JAIDJD010000227.1 GCA_029052375.1 Duncaniella sp.
AAAGAGAGGCTGCGACGTAAAACTTAATTACGACACAGCCTCTTTTGTTTTGACAGACAGCACGACGGCAAAACAGACTGCCGGCAAGACAGACTGCCAGACAGAGCGTCCCAACCCGCGACAAGAGCTTTTTTAGGTCAGCGGATTTTAGGGGTCAGCAGATTTTCGGGTCAGCGGATTATCCAGGTGGATGACTGGTGGCCATATCCACCTGCAAAATCCGCCGCCACCTTTTTTATAATGCTTTTAGGCAAGGTCTGGAAGAGAGATAATGATATTTTTCGTATCTTTGCCGGGACATAACCTCTGCAATCCTCTCCCGAGATGACCAAGACAATTTTTCTCATAGGCTATATGGGGTGTGGCAAGACCACGCTCGGACAGGCCGTAGCCCTTCGGACAGGCATCCCCTTCATAGACCTCGACGAGTATATCGAGACCAGGGAGGGCATGAGCATCAGCGAGATATTCGCCTCGCGCGGCGAGGCCGCCTTCAGGCAGATGGAACGCGAGGCTCTCGAAGAGCTCGCCTCGGCCCCCGGCCAGGAGAGAGCCATCGTGGCCTGCGGAGGAGGCACACCCTGCTTCGGCGACAATATGGAGCTGATGCGGCGCCTCGGCACCACCGTGCATCTCACAGCCACCCATGCCCGCCTGCTTGAGCGCCTCGCAGCCGCACGAGCCCACCGTCCGCTGATAGCCGGCCTGAACGACGAAGAGCTGGGGCGGTTCATCGCAGAGAAGTATGCCGAACGCCTCCCCTGCTACTCGCAGGCCGCCGCCGAGTTTGACGCAAACCGTCTCGACGACGCCGAGCAGGTAGAAGAAACATCACGCAAGTTCATCAAACAGTTTGAGCTATGACATACGAGTCCCCTACCCCGCTCGGACAGCCCTGCGCCGCGGCCACAGGCCGCAAAGGGCTTGCGATAGGCCTCCCGAAGTGTGACGACCCGACGGAACGCCGCTTCCCGCTGACGCCCGAGGGCGCGGCCCAGCTCATCGAGCGCGGCTACAGGGTGGTGATGGAGGAGGGCGCGGCCTCGGCCATCCATTACGCCGACCTCTCGTACCGCCGCGCAGGCGTCGAGACAGGCCCGCGCGGCGAGGCCCTGTGTGCCGACATCGTCATATATCCCTCGGCCCTGCCGGCCTCAGACGTCAGGCGGATGCGCAGGGGCGCCATGCTGCTGACCCTCTCTGAGGCCGCCTGCCGCGACACCAGGTCGCTGGCCGAACTGCTCTCGCGCCACATCATAGCCGTGGCCCTCGACCTGGTCGAGGACAAGCACGGCCAGACCCCCTTTGCCGACATCCTTGCCGAGATAGACGGGCGCGCCGCCATAGCCATAGCATCGTCGCTCCTGGCCGACGCCGTCCACGGCAAGGGCATCCTGCTCGGAGGCATCTCGGGCATCATCCCCTGCGAGACACTCATCATAGGCTCGGGGATAGCCGCCGAGGCCGCCGCGCTCTCGGCCATGGGCCTGGGCTCGACGGTCAAGATGTTCGACAACGACGTCTACTCCCTGCGCCGGGCCGTACAGAACCTCGGGCCGTGGCTCATCACCTCCTCGCTCCACCCGCGCACGCTCGGCAACGCCCTGCGCTCGGCCGACATCGTCGTGGCCACCCCGACGCAGAGCCGATTCTCTCTCGGGGCCGAAGACGTGGCCTCGATGAAGAAGGGCGTGCTGACCTTCGACCTCACCCCCTGCTCGGACGGCTCGGCCTTCCCCTCGATGGTGCCTGTCGACCTTGCGCTCGCATCGGCTCTCGAGAGCTCGGCCCGCATAGAGGGACGCGTGTGCTTCACCCACGCCGGCAGCGCCGTGGCCCGCACCGCCGCCATGGCCATGAGCAACACCCTGCTCGCTTTCATGGAGACCATCGTCGACGCCGAGGCCCCGCGCGGCGCCCTGAAGATGCACCCGGGGATGCAGAAGGCCACACTCACCTTCCTCGGCAAGCCCGTACACCCGCGCGTGGCCGAGCTGTTGAGGATAAGGCCCATAGACCTGACCATCTACCTCTCTCTAAGCTGACAAGAAAACCAAATGGCATACCGAGGCAAGTTCTACGTAGTCTGGGAGGGCAAAGCCCCCGGCATCTATGACTCCTGGGAGGAGGCTCAGATGCAGACAGAGGGATATCCCAACGCACGCTACAAGAGTTTCTGGAGCCAGGAAGAGGCCGTGGAGGCATTCCGCGGCGACCCTTCGGACCAGATGGACCTGCTGCGCTCGATAGCCTCATATATCCCGCCAGTGACTTCATACGACCAGATACCCGAAATCATACAGGACGCTCTCGCCGTAGACGCCTCCTGTCCCGGCAACCCCGGCCCCGTGGAATACCGCGGCGTATGGGTGAGGACCGGACAAGAAATATTCAGATGCGGCCCCTTCGAGGGCGGCTCCAACAACATGGGCGAATTTCTCGCCCTCGTCCACGGCCTGGCCCTGCTGAAACAGCAGGGACGCCACACCGTGCCCATCTACACCGACTCGAAGACCGCCCGCGCGTGGGTCAGGAACCGCAAGATAAAGACCACCCTCGAGCGCACTCCGGCCAACGAACAGATATTCTCGCTTATGGACCGCGCCCTCGCATGGCTCGGACACAACGTCTATGCCAACCCCATACTCACGTGGGACACCCCGGCATGGGGCGAGATACCGGCCGACTTCGGCCGCAAGTGACGTACCTCCCCCTCCCCCCGCCGAGATGAGAGCCGACACAAGACAGCTCAGGGAGATGTTCGACAGATTCAACGCGCTCTGCTTCGGCGGGACGCTGCCGCCCGTGCGCATAGCCCTGAGCCGCTCGCGCAGGACACTCGGCCAGTTCCGCCACCGCACCGCCGGCACCCGCCGAGAGTGCGACATACTCATATCCGCCTGCTACGACCTCCCCGAAGCAGACATAGAGGATGTGATGATACACGAGATGATACACTATGCCATCTGGCACCGCCGCATCCCCGACCGCAGCCCGCACGGCCCCGTGTTCCGCCGCATGATGGAAGAGATCAACACCCGCCACGGACGCCGCCTGAGCATCACGCGCCCCACCACCCCCGAAGAGCGCGACAGCGACACGCGCCGCCGACCCAACTACCTGTGCATCACCCGCTGGCGCGACGGCCGCACGGGGCTCACCGTCTGTGCCTCGACCTGCATCTTCGCCATACGGCGCGCCTTCCTCGGCGACCCGAGGGTAGAGGCCGTGGAATGGCGGTGGAGCACAGACCCGTGGTTCAACCGCTTCCCGCGATAGCGCACAGCCAAGGCCCGCATCAGCCCTGACCCCGCCTCCACACCCCGCCGACACCCCCCCCCG
>JAIDJD010000228.1 GCA_029052375.1 Duncaniella sp.
TCGAGTGTGTGTTGTTCAATATTCGTTTTCATGGCTGTAGTGTCGGGGGTTTCCATTTCTTGGGCCTCACGGGGCTTGGCGGCAGTCTTGTGGTGAGGAACATGATAGACATAGCTGTCTATTCCGTCATCTGCCGCAGGCGTTACGGCGTCATGTTCAGCGCTCAGACCCTGAGGACAATGATTCCGTATATCCTCGTCTGCACGGCCTGTTTCTGTCTGTCGCTCTCAGACAGCGTTTGGGCCTACGTATCCATGAGCCTGCTCTTCCTTGCCTCGGCCACCGGCTCGGCCATAATCCTCAAAAGACGTTTCAGACACAGCTGAGGCTGTGGCGCAAGAAAAATTTGTCAGTGGCGAGATTATTTTGTAATTTTGAGGGCAGAAACGGGCGCTGACTCCATTCGGCCCTGCTCACAATCAACCCCAAATTGTCGCAATCACCCCCTCTTATGAATTTCCGTCAACTTGCAATATGTGCGGCCGCGTCAGTCTCAGTCATCGCCGCTTCCGAGGCCGTGTCGGCCGAGCCCAAGACATTTCAGAATCCTGAGATGACCCTCTTCCTTGCACCCGACTCCATAGCCGACGGCCGCGGTGTGGTGATACTCCCCGGCGGAGGCTACAGCCATGTGGCCATCAACCACGAGGGCTTTGACTGGGCCCCCTTCTTCAACAGCCGCGGCATCTCTTGTGCAGTGGTCAACTACCGTATGCCCAAGGGCGACCGCTCGATACCCGTGGGCGACGCCGAGGCGGCCATCAAGCTGATGAAGGACAGCGCCGAGGTGTGGCACCTCGACCCGTCCAAGGTGGGCATCATGGGCTCTTCGGCCGGCGGACACCTTGCCTCTACCGTGGCTACCCATACGGCTCCCGAGCTTCGCCCCGCCTTTCAGATTTTGTTCTATCCCGTGATTTCGCTCGAGCAGGGGATAACCCACAAGGGGTCGCGCGACAACTTCCTCGGCCCGGAGCCTTCTGAAGAGCTCGTGCGCGAGTATTCGAACTATTATCAGGTGGATTCTCTCACCCCACGCGCATTCATCATCCTCTCGGCCGACGACCGTGCCGTGCCCTGCCGCAACGGCGTGGGCTATTTCGAGGCCCTGCGCGCCGAGGACATACCGGCGAGCCTCCACGTGTTCCCCACCGGCGGACACGGCTGGGGGAGCCGCACCACATTCAAGTATCATCCTCTTGTCGAGGCTGAGCTCTCAGCCTGGCTCGATAGCTTCAAATGACCACCGAGATATATCACAGGATATGCGGCCGGCTGCGTGAAATAGTCAGGGACACCGAATGGGAGGGGCACATCTTTGCCGTGGGCGGATGTTGCCGCGACGAGGTGATGGGCTATCCCATCAAGGACCTCGACATGGCTGTCGACCTTCCCAACGGCGGCATCGCCTTTGCCCGCTGGCTCGAGGAGAAGGGGCTGACCAAAGGCGGGATAGTAACCTATCCGCGCTTCGGCACCGCCGCCCTCAGCCTCAGGGAGTTTCCGGACGATGAGATACAGATAGTCCAGACGCGCAAGGAGAAGTATACCGACCGCAACTCGCGCTGTCCGGAGACAGCCTTCGGCGACATACGCGAGGACTGCATGAGGCGCGACCTCACCATCAACTCGCTCTACTACGACATCTGCCGGCGCAGGGTGGTGGATATCACCGGCCGAGGCCTCAAGGATATCGAAGACCGCATAATACGCACGCCCATGGCTCCGGACACCACGTTTGACGACGACCCTGTCCGCATCTACCGCACCATAAGGTTTGCCGCCCGCTTTGGCTGGGATATCGACGGGCCCACCTACGAGGCCATCCTGCGCAACATCCCCCGCCTCAAGATTGTGACCCCGACCCGATGCCACACCGAGCTCGACAAGATGCTCTCTGGCCCCAATCCTGTCAGGGCCCTCGATATGCTGATGGAGACCGGGGCGATGGCCTATCTGCTGCCAGACCTCTGGCCGGCATACAGCCAGCCTGAAGCCTATGGCGACGACACCGTCTGGCGCCACACATCGCGCGTGCTGGCCATGCTCGAGGGCAAGCCGTCTGTCCTGATGATGGCGGGCCTGCTCCACGACATAGGCAAGCCTCTGACAGCTTCGAGAGACGAGGAGGGCCGTCTCAGATTCCAGAACCACGACCAGACAGGCTCGGGCCTTGCCCGCCGCTCGCTGAGGCGCCTGCGCTACGACCGCGCCTTCATCGACGATGTCGACTTTCTTGTGCGCCACCACCTCTGGACCAAGGCGTGGGGGCCTGACGCATCTAAGATGAAAGACCGCCAGCTGAGGAAGCTGCAGTACATCTGTGTCACGCGCGAGAGGTTCGGGATGCTGCTGGACCTCATCGACGCCGACCACAGGGCGCGTCTCTCAGACCGCTCATGGGACGGGCAGGCCGAGGCCATCATGCGGCGCTCGCTGAGGATGGAGGAGGAGGGCACGGCCATGTTCGGCTACAAGCTTCCTGTCCCGTCCATCCTGATTAAACGCATCAAGGGCCTGAGGGACGCCAAGGCGGTAAAACGCTGTCGTGACTACCTGCTCAAGCAGGCCTTCATAAATCCGAAACGTTCGGCCTCGGAGTTCAAGAAACTCCTCATGGCCTTCAAGTGACCTCTCCTCATCATGAATTGGGACTCTCTCATCTCCGACAAGCGGTTCGGGCTCGAAGACTTTCACGAGACCCGTCCCGGTGTCCGCTCCGACTTTCAGCGAGACTTTGACCGCCTGGTCTTCTCCTCGCCCTTCCGCCGCCTGCAGAACAAGACCCAGGTGTTCCCCCTGCCGGGCAGTATCTTTGTCCACAACCGTCTCACCCACAGCATGGAGGTGGCCTGCGTGGGTCGCTCGCTGGCAAGCGAGGTGGCCATACGGCTGCGTCCGCGCTACGCCTCGGAAGAGTGGGTCGACAAGCTCGGCGCGCTCGGCGACATCACAGCCGCCGCCTGTCTGGCCCACGACATGGGCAATCCTCCGTTCGGACACTCGGGCGAGAAGGCCATATCGACCTATTTCAGCGAGGGTGACGGACGTGTGTTCAGAGACAGGCTCGAGCCCGAAGAGTGGGCCGACCTCACTAACTTCGAGGGGAACGCCAACGCCTTCCGCCTGCTGACCCACCAGTTCAAGGGGAGGCGCGAGGGCGGTTTCGCGATGACCTACTCCACGCTCGCCTCTATAGTCAAGTATCCTTACGAGTCGAGGCTCGCGGGCAAGAAGGGCAAGTTTGGATTCTTCACCTCCGAGAAGGAGGGTTATCTCCGCGTGGCCTCGGCGCTCGGCATCAAGAGACTCGGCGGGGCTGACGGAGCCGTGCGCTATGCGCGCCATCCCCTTGTCTATCTTGTCGAGGCCGCCGACGACATCTGTTACGAGATAATGGATATCGAGGACCCCCACCAGCTGAAGATACTCTACACGGGCTCGGTTATGTACAGAGT
>JAIDJD010000229.1 GCA_029052375.1 Duncaniella sp.
CCAGAGATACATACGGTCTGAGGGGCGTAGCTTGCGGGGCACCTTGCGCGAGAAGTGCTGTCCTGTGGTCACCTTGTCGACGGGGTCGTACTCGAGCCTCAGTTCGCCGGCCTCCATTATTATGGCTCCTGTGTCTGGCCCGGTGATGATGATCTGGTCGCCCGGAGAGAGCTCTCCTGCCTCCATGATGAATTCTCCGACGCCGAGCTTGGGATAGTGGCGCACACCTTTGGCGATATACTTCTTGACGCGTGTGGCCGACGAGCCGTATTTGGACGACCACTCGCCTAGGCGCTGGCCGAGGTAGTAGCCGTCCCAGAATCCGCGGTTGAAGACCTTGGACAGCTCCGTCTCCCATGCCTTGACGGCCTCGTCTGTGTATGTGCCGCCGCAGATGGCGTCTATGGCCTCGGAATAGGCCTTGACGGCTATGGAGACATACTCGGGGCCGCGGGCGCGACCCTCTATCTTGAACACGCGCACGCCGGCGTCTATCATCTTGTTGAGGAAGTGTATGGTGCGCAGGTCCTTGGGCGACATGATATACTTGTTCTCGATGTCGAGCTGGTCGCCCGTGTCGCGGTCTGTGACGGTGTATGCCCGGCGGCATATCTGTGTGCAGGCGCCGCGGTTGGCGCTCGAGTTCATCTCGTGGAGGCTCAGGTAACACTTGCCCGAGACGGCCATGCAGAGGGCGCCGTGGCAGAACATCTCGAGCCTTACGGGCTCGCCCTTGGGGCCGCATATGCCGTCGCGCTCTATGGCCTTGTGGATTTCGGCCACCTGGTCGAGCGAGAGCTCGCGGGCCAGCACCATCACGTCGGCCCACCGCGAGTAGAAGCGGACGGCCTCTGTGTTGCTGACGTTGACCTGTGTGGAGATATGCACCTCCACGCCCGTCTGGCGGGCATACTCTATGGCGGCCATGTCCGAGGCTATGATGGCCGATATGCCGGACTCGCGCACGGCGTCGATGACGGCGCGCATCTTGGGCAACTCGCTGTCGTAGATGATGGTGTTGACCGTCAGGTATGTCTTGACGCCGGCCTCGTTGCATATCCCTGCTATGCGGTGGAGGTCGTCGAGTGTGAAGTTGACTGACGAGCGCGAGCGCATATTCAGACCCTCGACGCCGAAATATATGGCGTCCGCGCCGGCCTCTATGGCGGCGTGGAGCGACTCGTATGACCCCACGGGGGCCATTATCTCGAATTCTTTGCGTTTCATGCACAAAAAGTTACGCATTTTATCCGGCCGGAGCAAAGGCGGCGCCAAAAAGTGCGGGCCGCGGTGTCGGAGGCGGGCTCCTCTGCCGCGGCCCGCTTCGAAAGTGTGTGCCTTTCGAGTGCGGATATAGCTATTCAAGGGACTGTCTATCGGAAGTGTCCTCAAAAGGTTTTGAGGGCAATCTCTGCCGGAATCTATCACTGAAGAGCGAAAAAAGTGAGATAAAAATGTTTTTTTTATTATCGGACCGCTGATTGGAATACAGAAACACGCGGGCCGGTCCCCTCCGTGTGGGGTATCGGTCCGCGTGTCCTGTTGCGGTCAGAGTCTCTCCTGCGTTATCAGGAGAGGCTGTGTTGGAGATTCAGTGTCAGATGATGCCCTGGCCCATCATTGCGTTGGCCACCTTCATGAATCCGGCGATGTTTGCGCCCTTCATGTAGTTGATGTAGCCGCCGTCCTCAGTGCCGTGCTTCACACACTGTGTGTGGATGTTGCGCATGATGTCGTGGAGACGAGAGTCCACCTCTTCGGCGCTCCACTGGAGGTGTTCGGCGTTCTGGCTCATCTCGAGGCCCGAAGTGGCCACGCCGCCGGCGTTGACAGCCTTGCCGGGGGCATAGGTGGTCTTGGTGGCCAGGAAGTGGTCGATGGCTTCGGGGGTGCATCCCATGTTGGACACCTCGGCCACGAGCTCTACGCCGTTGGCCACGAGCATCTTGGCATCCTCGCCGTCCACCTCGTTCTGAGTGGCGCAGGGCAGGGCGATGTCTACCTTCTGCTCCCAGGGCTTGCGTCCAGCAAAGAATTTGGCCTCGGGATAGCGCTCGGCATAGGGGGCCACGATGTCGTCTCCTGTGGCGCGGAGATAGAGCATATAGTCTATCTTGTCGCCCGAGATGCCTTCGGGGTCATAGATATATCCGTCGGGGCCCGAGATGGTCACCACCTTGGCGCCCAGCTCTGTGGCCTTGAGGGCGGCGCCCCAAGCCACGTTGCCGAATCCTGAGATGGCCACGGTCTTGCCCTTGATGTCGTCATTCTTCTCGGCCAGCATACTCTGGACGAAGTAGAGGGCGCCAAAGCCTGTAGCCTCGGGGCGCACCAGCGAGCCGCCGAAGTCGAGGCCCTTGCCTGTGAAGGTGCCTGTACATTCGTTGACCAGCTTCTTGTACATACCGTACATATAGCCTACCTCGCGGCCGCCTACGCCTATGTCGCCTGCGGGCACGTCGCGGTCGGGGCCGAGGTTCTTCCAGAGGCCGAGGATAAAGGCCTGGCAGAAGCGCATTATCTCGGCGTCGCTCTTGCCGCGGGGCGAGAAGTCAGAGCCGCCCTTGGCGCCGCCCATGGGGAGGGTGGTGAGTGCATTCTTGAAGGTCTGTTCGAAGCCGAGGAATTTGAGGATGGAGAGGTTGACAGATGCGTGGAAGCGGATGCCGCCCTTGTAGGGGCCGATGGCATTGTTGAACTGCACGCGGTAGCCTATGTTGTTCTGCACCTCGCCGCGGTCGTCCACCCAGGTGACGCGGAAGGTGACGATGCGGTCGGGCTCGACCATGCGCTCGATGATCTTGGCCTTTTCAAACTCGGGATGTTCGTTGTAGACTTCCTCTACGCACATCAGCACCTCTTTTACTGCCTGGAGGTACTCCTTCTCGCCAGGATGCTTGGCCTCCAGCGAGGTGAGAATTTTGTTAATATCCATAATTACCTTGTATTGGTGTAAATATGAGTGTTTTAAATGGTCTATTAGGCAATCAGGCCGGGGGGGCCTGGATATTGTCGTATGCAAATTTATGAAAAGTTATTCAATAAACCTACACAAAAAAATGTGTTCTGCGGCATATTTCCGGAGGTGTCTCAGGCGGCTTGAGGCGACGGGGATATGTATGGAAACAACTGTCCCCCGGACTTCTCAGCCAAGGGGACAGTCTTGAATTCCAGCCAGTCGATTGCAGTAGACTGACTTCGGGGAAATCGGAGATTTTTAAAATCTACGCGTAACCTAAAATTACCTATTCAGGTGTCTATAGGGGTTTGTCAACATCAGTTTTTTTCGCCCTTGACCTGGAAGGGTATCGTGCAGGTCACCTTGGAGAGGTTGGCGAAGGTTGCAGTGGCCTTGAGGGTGAGCTTGTAGCTCTTCTGCTGCTGTGCACCGCCGTTGTAGTAGGTCACCTCGCCGGTAGTCGTGTCGAGATCGAACATCGACTTTTCAGGATCGAGGTTGCCGACAAACTCTTTGTAAGCGGCGTCCTTTACAAACTCGTACTCCATTGTGGGAGCGGCCACCTTGTAGGTGTTCTTAGCCTTGTCGGAGAGGACAAGCGCCTTCTTGGACGAATCCCACGACCAGATCTTTGATTTGGAGTCGGAAGACTCAACTACGAGCACGGAGCTTGCGGTAGTTATCTTGGTTGTGCCCACTATGTTGGCGTCGAGGGTGACGGTGGCAGATGTGCCGGCTGCGAAGGGGTTCTTGAACTGGATGTTGAAGTAGAAGGGAGGATTGTCGTTCTTCTCGCCGTTCACGAATGTGACGTAGTACTTCATGCCGGCAAACTTGTAGGCCTCGGTCAGAGGAGCGGTCAGCTCGATGGTGCCGTTAGTGGCATTCTCGGTGTACTTGACGCCTGTCTGGGTTTCGGGCTCGAGACCGATGGTGAGGTCGGTCACGTTGGCTACATCCTCGTAGTACTCGTATACGTTCTCGCCGTTGATCATCGCGAATACCTCGGAGATGTTCATCTGGAGAACCCACTTGTCGTCCACGAGCTTGCCCTTGGTGACAACCACGTTGGTCTTGCCGTTGACGGTGCCTGCATAGTAGTTGGGGTTGAACTCAAAGCCCTTCCAGTCCTCGAGGACATAGAACTTCTGGACAATCTTGACGTCGCCGCGAACCTTGGGGTTGTCAGACTTGATGGTGATTGTCACGGTGTACTCTGCGCCCTTGCCGTCTACGTTCTTGTAGGTGTGCTGGGTCTTGGCCTGGTTGTTGACAGCGAAGGTGATGTCAGAGGTCTGTGTGCCGGAGTTGCCGAGAGTTGTCTCGCACTGTACGCCGTCAGAGGTGAGCGTTACCTTCTGGCCTGCGGTGCCCTCGATGGTGGCGAGAGACTTCTGCGAGCCGTTGCGGTCGGTGACGGTGAGGGCTACGGTGAAGTTGTTGCTGGCGCCGCCATAGCTGTTCCAGAAGTCGCCGGAAGAGAGGCCGGTCTTGCCATAGATGGCGTTGTTGACATCCTTCCAGGGCATCACGTTGATCTGGGTGAAGTCGGCCTCGAGGTTGGCATACTTGAGGCTCTTGGCGTTGAGGGTGGTGGTGAGGGCATCCTTGTCGGGGCCGATGGCCATGGGCACGATCTCAACCTTGATATAGGAAGAGGCTACGAGCTTCTGTGTGCCCTTGTTGTCGGAGAGGAATGCGTCTACACGTACCACGGGGGTGCGGCCGATGGCGGGGGTGAGGCCATCCTTGAGGTTCTCGGCGTTGGTCACGAGGTGTGTGCCGTTGACGAGCTTCACGAACCACTGCTGGTTGGTGCCCTGGCTGTCGTCGGACTTGTACTCAGCGGGGAGCGAGAACTTGTAAGACATACCGGTGAAGCCGAGCTTGGCGAGCCACTCGCTCTTGGCCTCTACGTAGAGGCCGGGGATGGTGGTGAGGTCAAGGCCGGTCTCGTCGTTGTAGACGAGGACAGCGTTGGCGGGGGCACCGAGGCCGCAGAACTGCTGGATGAAGGCGGAGTTCTCGGCAGAAGCGCTTGTGATAGCCTTTGTACGGGCATAGAGGGTCTCTACGCTCGCGGCGGCGTTGCCCTGCATGGAAGCGGAGTCCACGAGGATGGGCTTGACAGCCTCGGAGGTGATGTAGACATAGTCTGCGGTAGAGAAGAGGTCCTGGCCGTTCCAGAGCTGGAAGGCGGCTACGTTGTGTGCATTGTCAGTCTTGGAGAGCTGACGGGCGTTGACGGTAGCCTTGACGGTGGCCTCGCCTGCCGAGGTCACCATGCTGATGGGGTTGAGCAGGTTGTAGTAGTCGTCGGCTGCGCGAGACTTAACGGTGCGGCCTACGAACTGGCCGAAAGCATTCTCGGCGACGTAAGCGTCGTTGGGGTTGAGGCGGTACTCGAATGTAACGATGTTGGACTTGTCCCAGTCAGACTGAGGAGTGAAGACCTTGGTTGCAGTGTTGTACTTGCTCTCGGAGAGGTATGAGTTGATGTGATAGAAGGGAGTGTCCGTAGTAGGATATGTGGGGAAGCTGTTGTCTATCACAGAAGGAATGAAGGCTATGGAACCTACAGCCTCGCCGACACTGATGGTGACGGGAGTTGTGGAGCCGCTGACGCCTGAGAGTATCAGCTTGTTGCCGGTGTACACGGCAGTGATGCCGGTGACAACGGGACGCCAGCTGATGTCGGTCTTCTCTACGAGCTGACCGTTGTTGTATATATCCCAGCAGCCGGTCTCGAGGTTGGGGACATAGTAGTTGCCGGAGCCGGGGATACCCTGGTCGCCCTTGTCGCCCTTGTCGCCCTGGTCACCGTTGTCGCCCTTGACCCCCTCCGCACCGTAGTCGCCCATGGACCAATAGACAACTCCGA
>JAIDJD010000023.1 GCA_029052375.1 Duncaniella sp.
CTGCTGGACGGCGCCGAAGGTGTTCTGTATCTGGGCGATGGCGGCGTCGATGCCGGCGAGGTCCTGAGCCTTGTGGGCTTCCTTGAGCTTGTTGAGGTCGTTCTCAAGGGCTGCCTTCTTTTCGGCGGGAATCTTGTCGCCGAACTCCTGCATCTGCTTCTCGGTCTGGAAGATGACGGTGTCTGCGTGGTTGAGCTTGTCAATCTTCTCCTTCTCCTTGGCGTCAGCGGCGGCGTTGGCCTCGGCTTCCTTCTTCATGCGCTCGATTTCGGCGTCTGTAAGGCCGCTCGATGCCTCGATGCGGATGCTCTGTTCCTTGCCTGTGGCCTTGTCCTTGGCGGATACGTTGAGGATGCCGTTGGCGTCTACCTCGAATGTTACCTCGATCTGGGGTATGCCGCGGGGTGCGGGTGCGATGCCGTCGAGGTGGAATTTGCCGAGGGTCTTGTCATCTTTGGCCATGGGGCGCTCGCCCTGGAGGACGTGGATCTCTACGGAGGGCTGGTTGTCAGCGGCGGTAGAGAATGTCTCGCTCTTGCGGGTAGGTATGGTGGTGTTGGCCTCGATCATCTTGGTCATCACGCCGCCGAGGGTCTCGATGCCGATGCTGAGGGGCACAACGTCGAGGAGGAGGACATCCTTGACGTCGCCTGAGAGGACGCCGCCCTGGATAGCCGCGCCTACGGCTACCACCTCGTCGGGGTTGACGCCCTTGGAGGGAGCCTTGCCGAAGAATTTCTGTACTATCTGCTGGATGGCGGGGATACGGGTTGAGCCTCCGACGAGAATTACCTCGTCAATGTCGCTGGGCGAGAGGCCGGCGTCGCGGAGAGCCTGCTCGCAGGGCTTGATGGTGGCCTGGATGAGGTGGTCGGCAAGCTGTTCGAACTGGGCGCGGGTCAGGGTGCGGACGAGGTGCTTGGGGCCGCTTGCGGTGGCGGTGATGTAGGGGAGGTTGATTTCGGTGGAGGTTGTGGACGAGAGTTCGATCTTGGCCTTCTCTGCGGCCTCCTTGAGGCGCTGGAGGGCCATGGGGTCCTTGCGGAGGTCGATGCCCTCTTCTTTCTGGAACTCGTCTGCGAGCCAGTCGATGATGACGTGGTCAAAGTCGTCGCCGCCGAGGTGGGTGTCGCCGTTGGTGGCCTTGACCTCGAATACGCCGTCGCCGAGCTCGAGGATTGAGATATCGAATGTGCCGCCGCCGAGGTCGAACACAGCAATCTTCTGGTCCTTGTCGCTCTTGTCGAGACCGTAGGCGAGGGCTGCGGCTGTAGGCTCGTTGACGATGCGCTCAACCTTGAGGCCGGCTATCTCGCCTGCCTCCTTTGTAGCCTGGCGCTGGGAGTCGTTGAAGTATGCGGGGACGGTGATGACGGCGCGGTCTACGGGCTGTCCGAGGTAGTCCTCGGCGGTCTTCTTCATCTTCTGGAGAATCATGGCCGATATCTCCTGGGGGG
>JAIDJD010000230.1 GCA_029052375.1 Duncaniella sp.
CATCAGTGATACAGACATTGTGTATGACACTAGCCGGGCGGGAGGCAAGGGGGGACAGAACGTCAACAAGGTTGAGACCGCCGTCCGCGCCACTCATATGCCCGCCGGTCTTTCAGTTCGATGCTCGGAAGAGCGCTCGCAGTGTCAGAACAAGGCTCTCGCCCGTGAGAGACTGATGTTGAAACTGCGCTGCCTGAACGACGGCCTCATAGCCGGCGCGCGCACTCGCCGGTGGTCTAACCATGATGCCCTCGAGCGAGGCAATCCCGTAAAAATATTCAGGGGACCTCTCTGACGGGGTGGATAGTTTTCTGTAACTTTGCAGTTGCAGAAAATTTTTTTTCATTCTCATGTTGAGTTTTTACGACTTTGTGTGTCTTACAGGTGTATGACAGACAAAAAAGACATAGAGCGTCTTTTCAAGGCACACTACGCGCAGATGTACCGGCTCGCGGTCTCGCTTCTGCACGACGGCGACTTTGCCAGGGACATCGTCCATGATGTCTTTGCCCGGTTGCTTGACGGCTCTAACGACATACTTATCTCCGGAGGCTACCTGCTCAAGGCGGTCCGCAACCGCTGTCTAAACCATATACGCGACTGCGAGATACATCAGCGCATAGCCAACCGCTATTTTATCGAAGATGAGGAGTATGACGCCGAAGAGTGGCCGGACAGCGAGACAATAGCGCGGATCTACAAGCTGATAGCCTCCGAAATATCTGCTCAGGGGCGCCGTGTGATGGAGCTTAGGTTCAACGAGGGAAAACCATTCGGCGAAATCTCCGGGATTATGGGTATAAGCGAGAGCGCCATCTATCGCCACCTTGGCCAGGCACTGAAAACAATACGTAAAAAACTCAACGAAAATGGATAAATACGACATCGTTCTCGATATCATAGAGCATCCCGAGAGGTACACGTCAGACCGGCTCGGCGAGATTCTTTCAGACCCTGAGACACGGGAAGTCTACAATCTTCTGTGCAAGGCAGATTCGGCAATGAGGTCGGGCCGTGAGGTGGACGTGGATGCCGAGTGGGAGGAATTCAGGAAGGGCAAAACCCTGCGTTCTCACAAGGCGTCTGCATGGTTTGGAAACCGCGCCGCACTGATAGCCGCAATAGCAGGCACGTCTGCAGCCGCCGTGGCCGCGGGCATTGCAGTGACGGTGGCTGTGGTCAATCGCACCACGGCCGGCGAGCAGGCGCTCCCGTCTGCAAAAGAGGACATTGCCGCGGAAGTGGCTGTCGACACGGTCGCAACGCTGGCGGACACAGTAAAGGTGGATCTCAGCCCGGTGATGTTTGAGGATGCCTCTCTCGATGTCATAATGGAGACAATAGCCTCTGTGTATAATGTCGAAGTCAAGTTTGCCAATCCCGAAACAGCCTCGCTTCACCTATACTATAAGTTTGAGCCTACGTTGCCGCTCGAAGAGATAGTGTCGCGTCTCAACACTTTCGAGCAGATAAATATCAGGCTTGAAGCAGGCACCCTTGTCATAGACTGAGATATGAGATGCCTGATAGCCGCGCTTATGGCCCTGGTGAGTTTCCTGTCGGCCGGCGCATACAGATATGCATATTCTTTCAACGCCACTCCTATATCCGAGGCTATTGTGAGAATAAGCAAAGACCATCCGGAAATCAATATCACATTCATCTACAAGGAGCTCGACAACTACAGGACATCGGCGAGGGTGAGGAGCGACGACCCCTACGATGCGCTGAGGCAGGCTGTAGGATTCAATCCTATCTCTGTGATAAAGAAGAGCGACAACTTTTATATAGAGGCTCTCCAGCACGGGCGTTACCAATATGCCGGCAGGGCTGTCGGCTCTGACAACGAGCCTGTCGCTGAGGCTGTGGTGATGCTTCTCTCGCCCTCGGATTCGACGGTAATCTCTTTCGGAACCACCGATGCCTCCGGGCGTTTTTCGGTGCCGTGCGACAAGGAGGGTGTGATAGGCAAGATTTCATGTCTCGGATACAAGACTGTGGTGATGCCTTTCCGGTCCTTTGCTGTCGGCAAGATAGTCATGGCAGAGAAAGCCGTGGCCTTGGGCGAGGTGAAGGTCGAGGCGGACAATGCCATATTGTATTCTGACAAGTCTGTCTACATACCCACCTCAAGGCAGAAAAACTCGGCGCAGACAGGCGGCGAACTGCTCAACCGCATGGCCATACCTCAGCTGAGAATAAATCATGGAAGCTCTGTGGAGACGGCCTCGGGCCAGTCTGTGGACATCTTCGTGGACTATCTTCCGGCCACACAGCAAGACCTCGACGGGATGAAGACCTCGGACGTGAGGAGAGTAGAGTATTACGACTATCCCGCCGATCCACGGTTTCAGGGCAAGCGCCACGTGATAAACTTCATAATGCAGAGCTATGAATACGGAGGCTATGTAAAAGGTTTCGGACGTGAGAATCTGCTGAGCCATGACACAGGCTCGGGACAGGCGAACGGATATGCAAAGCTGCAGTACAGAAAGATGACCTATGATGTGGGTGTCGGCGCCTACTGTATGAACTCGCATCACAACGGCACAGAGCAGACAGAGGTCTTCCGCCTGCCTCAGCCCGACGGCACACTCGACGTTTTCGAGCGCATCTCGTCGCTCTCAGACTCGTATCTGAGGAGGTACGACTGCTGGGCTTCGGTCAAGGCTCTCTACAAGACCGAAAAAACCTCGATGAGCAATATGGCTTCGTTAAGCATGGACGACAGGCCGGAGAACAGGCAGAGCGGCCGGGTGACCTATTCCTCTGACGCTTTCCGGTCAGGGAGCTATGCAACACGCGCAAACAGCCGTGTCAATGCCTTTGCCTACAACGGCTACTGGACTTTCAATTTCTGGTCGGGCAGCACTCTTGTGCTCAATCCCTATTATGCCTATTCGCGCACCAGCCAGCAATCGGTCTATGATGAGGCAGGACAGCTGTCATACGCCAACGGCGCCAAAGACAACACCCAGCACGCAAAGCTCTATGCCAACTACAGCCATAAGCTCGGCAAGGCGGGGACGCTGAGCGCCAACTTTCTTTTTCTCTACTACACGAGCGAGACGGAGTATTCAGGCACCTCCAGCCTCAAGGACCGGGCCCATACCTATCGCCTCGGCCCGGGCATGATGTACAATGCTCAATTCGGCAAGCTCTACAGCTACGCAGGCCTGGGCCTCCACTGGGACAAGTCTGTCTACGGCGACATCACAGAGACGTCTGCGGCTCCATGGGCCGATCTCTCGCTTCAGTATGCCTTGGACGACAGGAATTCGGTCGGGCTGGAATTCCATTTTCATGAGTCAATCCCGTCCACAAGTTACCGCAGTTCCAGCGTCGTGCAGTCCAATCCGCTGATGAGCTATACGGGCAATCCTGAATTGCGTCCTTATAAGTGTTTTGACCTCGGTGTCACGTACACTCTTGTGCCTTCCAACAGATACAGTCTCTCGCTCTATGCTTCGGGGTGGGCGTTGCAGGACAGATATGTGTATGACTATCAGGCAACATCAGCCGGGATACTCCGAACCATACAACAGCCGATGGGAAGCTATGCCCAGGGCCAGTATGGAGTGTATGGCTCTGTGCGCCAGTTTGACGGCAAACTGCAGATAGCCGGCTCGCTGACACATTACATAGCCCATAACGGAGCGCCTTACGGCTGGACGAGGAGCTTTGTCAATTTCGGCCTGCAGGCTTACTTCTATCTCGGGAAATTCAATTTCGGCGCCTCCTATATTTCGCAGAAAGGCTATGCCGACGGAAGTATGGTGGGCTCATGGATGCGCACGAGAGACCATTATTCGGCTGAGGCCGGATGGGCCGATGCCTCATGGAATGTGCGTCTCTACGTCATGGATTTCGCCCGCTGGGGCTGGACAGACTCTACGCTCTCGATGCAGAGCCGGTATTACGATTTCAGGCGGCGCGACATAGGTACGGGCAGCCACGCCTTAGTCCAACTCTCGGCCACATACACTTTCGGCTTCGGAAAGAAGGTAGAGCGGGGCAACGAGGCATATCAGGCTTCCGGAGTGTCGTCCGGTATTCTTAAATGATTTACGATTGTCTCCGTTGATTTTTCCAATCAGAAACTATTTTGTAACTTTGCGGTTGAAACCATCAGTTGCAAAAACCTTATGCTGCACTCCATTTATTTCAGCCCGTCGGGGACAACAGCAAAGATTGCGGGCCTCATCGGCGCCCGCCTGTGTGACAATTGCGCGAGCCATGACATCCCTGTCAAACCTCTGCCCGCACTTGTGATAGAAGATGCGGACGACATCGTCCTGCTCGCTGTCCCTGTCTATGCCGGGCGTGTGCCCCGGCTTGCATCCGAGCGCCTGTCTGCGGTGCGCGGCAGGGGCCAGAAGGCGATTGCAGTAGCTGTCTACGGCAACAGGGACTATGAGGATGCGCTCGCCGAGCTGTGCGACATCGCCGTGGCCTGTGGGTTTGAGGTAGTGGGGGCCGGCGCCTTCATTGCCGAGCATTGCATATTCCCAAAAGTAGCCGCCGGGAGGCCGGACAGCGGGGATGAACAGAAGATAGCGGCGTTTGTCTCGGCCGTAGGCAAGAATATCAGCGAGGGCCGTAGGCTCGACCCCGGCTCGGTAAAGGGCAACAGACCATACAGGAAGCCGGGGGCGGTGCCTCTGCATCCCGATGTCGACAGCCGTCTCTGCGACACTTGCGGCGCGTGTGCGAGACAGTGTCCTACCGGTGCTATAGATGCCTCTGACCTCCGCATGACAGACAGCTCAAAGTGTATATCGTGTTGCCGTTGCATCCATATCTGTCCTCGCGGGGCGCGCCGTTTCGGCGGTATGCTCTACAAGGCGGCCGGATGGAAGTTTGCTCGAGACAATTCTCGCCGCCTCGAGCCGGAATGGTTTGTGTGACAGTTGGTTGCTGGCAGGTTTAGAATCAGATATGGAAGGAATGGACAATATAACTGTCGGCTCTCTGGCCGGAGTGACGTTCGACAGGGTGGCCGACGCTTTCCTGCAGGCTTTTGCAGATTACGGGATGAAGCTCGACAGGGACAGTCTGAGCGATATGTTCAGGCGCCGTGGTGCAAGATTTGACCTCTCCTATGCGGCATTTGACGGAGACAGGATAGTGTCGTTCATAATCAACGGCATAGGCGTTCACAACGGCCGTCTGACAGCCTATGATACCGGGACCGGGACTGTGAAGGAGTATAGAGGGCTCGGTCTTACAGACCGTATTTTCGCAGGCTCGCTCGGTTTCCTCAGGGCGGCCGGGGTAGAGAGCTACCTTCTCGAGGTGCTGAAGGAGAATGTCCCTGCTGTAAAAATATACACTCGCCTGGGTTTCGAGACCATGCGTGGATTTGACTGTTACAATGCCTGCAATATGGATGTTCTCGGCCGTCTGGCCGAGGCCCGTGGAGGCTGTGTCGAGATACGCCCCATAGAGGCCGGCGAGGTAGGCGGGATGGCCGGGTTTATGGATTTCTGTCCTTCGTGGCAGAACTCTATCGGGTCGATAATGCGCAATAAAGAGGCGTTTCTTTGCGTCGGCGCTTTCAAGGGAGGTGTCCCTGTCGGTTTCGGTGTCTCTGAGACTGCCTATGGAGATATCACACTGCTCGCTGTGGACAGGAATCACCGCAGGCAGGGCATCGGGTCGGCTCTGCTGAAGACGCTTGTCGAGAACAACCGCGCAGACCGGGCCAAGGTGTTGAATGTGGAGGAGAATCAAGGACCGGCGAAGTCTTTCCTGACAGCCTCGGGTTTTGAGTTTTCTTGCGGGCAGTACGAGATGGCCAGGCAGTTATGATTATAAAAGAAGAACTGATAATGCTCGGCACGGGGAGCGCCATGCCCCGCCACAGCTACAACTCATGTTTCATGGTCAGGGCCGGGCGGCTGGCATGGCTGTCGGACGCGGGCGGAGGCAACGGCATCTTCGAGGCCATGCGCAGGGCAGGGGTGGAGCTGACCGATATCCACCACTTCTTCCTGACCCACGCTCACACAGACCATATCCTCGGGGCTGTATGGGTGTTGCGGGCCATTGTCTATAATGCCATGGAGGGGCGCTATCAAGGACGCATCAACCTCTATGCCAACAGGGAGACGGCCGAGGCGTGTCTGGATATATGCAGGCTGACGTTCCTGAAATCCTATTATGACGGCCTGACGGGTCTGCTCGATCTGCATATCGTGGGCCATGGCGACTGTCTGACGGTGGAGGATGTGGGCATACGGTTTTTCGACTGCCGGTCGGAAAATGTGTCTCAGACGGGATTCTGTATGCGTCTGCCCTCTGGCAAGACCTTTGCGGCGCTTGGCGACGAGGCTCTCAAGGCCGACAATCTTGACGAAGTCGCCGGGGCCGACTATCTGCTCTGCGGAGCCTTCTGCCTGCATGAGGACCGCGCTATCTTCAGGCCGTATGAGAAGCACCACCTCACCGTCAGGGATGTGGCCGAGACGGCGGGGGTGGCCGGTGTGGGTACGCTGATTCTCACCCATAGCGAAGATGTCACTGAGCGCAAGGCCGAGAGATATGCGGCTGAGGCATCGCGACACTTCGGCGGAAAGATTGTTGTCCCGGCCGACGGAGAGCGTATAATGCTTTGAACAGTGGTATGATG
>JAIDJD010000231.1 GCA_029052375.1 Duncaniella sp.
ACGCGGTCAAACTCGGAGGCAAGCGCCTCCATCTCCGGGCCCACAAAGCTCGGCTCGGCCACACCGCCCAACGGATATGTCTCAGTCAAAAGGACGAGGGTTGCCATAAATACAAAGATTAGTTTGGGGTTTCAAGGTCAATCAGATCTATCTCCGACGGAACAGACAATATCTTCGGACAGACAATATAATTTCCGTTGCGGGTAGACAACACAAAGCTGTCAAGTTGCTTTGGCGCCTTTTTATTGCCCATAATTGTATATATCAGCTTGTGCAACAGACTCATATCTCGTTTAAAATCCACTCCATCAAAATGAGCGATGAAACCTTTGCCCTCATACACTTTATTGTACGGAGCAAAGAAATAATCATCACCCTCGTAAAGCCCTGCACTTCCTTCCACTCTCGACTGAGGTTCAAAGAGATCGCCCTCTCCAAGTATCACTCCCTGATATTCTCGAGGCGAAAGCTCCATGGGAAGCTTATCATCACACCCGAGAGAATACATCAGAGGAAATGCACTATAATGTGCAGGGATGAGATGCCTTGCATAATCATCAACAAAAGCTTTGGTCAGAGTGCAATGGTCAACGGGCCGGGACATATACACACCGTCGGGCGAAGCACACAACTCTGCCATCTCTTCTGCATAAGCCCGACGCGCCCTCTGATTGTCACCGTTGATAAGAAAAAGCAGACCGGCCAAACACACAAGAATGGATATCGAAGCAACAGTTGACCATTTCTCCGAAAGACTGCTGATTTTGGGAAAGCCGAGCCTCAACACATTGCACAAGGTAATGAAAGACAACAACTCCACAACAGTCAACGAACGTGGAAGAGAATGAGCCACTACAGAAAACAGAACGGCTACAATCAATGCAAGTGTGACCACCGGGTCACGCCTGTAGATTCCGGCAAATGAAATCCTTCCTGAAAGCTTAAGAATCAGCACAGCAACAAGCATTAGCCAAAACCATAAAACACCGCTGTAACAATCAAGCAAACCGGAAAGAAGCAAATACATACCACCGGATTTCTGACCGCCGAGCCTGCTCAATGCTCCGGGAGAAACGCACAACAACAAAGTCCCGGTCCACAACGAAAAGGCCATAGTTCTGGACACACCGCGCGGATAGCTTCGAGACAACAGAAAATATATAAAAACAGCTCCGGAAAGAGGAACCGAATAAGCCTCATTGCTCCATCCGGCAAAGAAAGACAGTAGAGCTATGGACAAGGTCTTGCACAAAGATATGTTCCTCTCCGAATGACACCTGCGCCACACAAGGAGCATAGCCATGAACAGACAACCGGGCCACAGATAGTTAAGGCTGAGCGAAACACCGAACCATGGTCCGAGACCTGCCCCCATGGAAGATGGAAATGACAAGAGCACGACAGCCGAAAGAACCGCCCAGACCAACGCATTGCCCATCTGCCTCGGGAATACATACCGGACAAGCAGGCAGACAAAAAGCACCAGCACAAGAGCATTGGATATTGCATACGCCATAGGGCCCCACAATCCGATATAAGACTGCACGAGGACATGAACCGGAGTTCGTCCATTGGTATTGAAATAATGCAATGTCTGCGATTTGACCAAGTCGCCAAAAGAATCAACATAGCGGATATTGTCGTGAGCAAGGGTGTCTTCGCACACGAACTGATAAATGATGTCATCAGCGCTATAGGGCCTGTCCGCACTAAAAAAAAAGCCTGTAACAAGGACAACGAGAAGCGTGGAGAAAACAATGATTTTATGAACCATGATACTGACGCGGCGAGACTTTGACATTATTCAATGTATCTGCAAGATATGGCGGACGACGCTTTGACTCTATGAAGATACGCCCTATATACTCTCCTACTATGCCGAGCGAAAGCAGCTGCACTCCGCCCAGGAACAGGATTATTGTTATCAGTGTGGGATACCCTCTCACAGGTTCGCCCCAGGCGAGCGTCTTGACTATGACGCAGACCATATAGACAAAGGCCGTAAAGGAGATTATCAGGCCCAGCATGGTGGATAATCTCAACGGAGCGACGGTGTAGGATGTGATGCCGTCAAGAGAGAGCTTCAGGAGACGCCCAAGGGAGAATGAAGACTTTCCCGCAACGCGGTCTCTGGTCTCAAACTCAATGGCCTTCTTTCTGTATCCGATATAGCAATACAGGCCCTTGGTATAACGCTGGCTCTCACGCATCGCACAGAGGGCATCCACACACCTGCGATCCAACAGCCTGAAATCTCCAGCATTGGGAAGTATATCAACATCCGTGATACGCTGGAGCAATTTGTAATATGCCAGGGACGATATTTTTCTCAGCCACGGTTCCTTGCCCCGGTCTCGCCTGACGGCATAGACATCGTCAAAACCCTTTTCCCATTCGGCTATCATCCGCGGGACTACTCCGACGTCGTGCTGGCCATCAGCATCCATTATTATAAGGCAGTCCCCATCGGCATAATCCATACCTGCAAGCATGGCATTCTCCTTACCGAAGTTTCGCGTCAGAGACAACACGTTGACCCTCGGATCCGCAGAACGAATCTCCATCAGCACCCGCTGTGTATCATCCGCAGAACCGTCATTGACAAACAGGAGCTCCCAGTCGCAGCCGGGCATCTCCTGCATAAGGCCCCGCAGCGAAGCATACGTATGCGGCAAGGATTCGGCCTCATTAAAGGCTGGAAGCAGTATGGTGACCTTACTCATTACTTACATGATTGAATAATGCAAAATTACAAAAAAATATTTTTCGGCCAAACAGCAGAGATTGTCTCGATGTGCTGTTCTGACTACAACCCTTCCGCAACAGCTCCCCGGCTATTGATCTTACCGTCAAACATTGAAAACCGAATGTGGCAATGTTGTGGAATCACGCCCGCGCCTATGTTAAAAACTCTGAATTCGGAGTGTTCTGAGACTGATTGAGAGGTGGGAATGATGGGCATTTGCTATTTTTTTCGTACCTTTGCACCGCCTTTCGTATGCGGAAGGCGCAACATAAAACTCCATTCAACACCACCCACCCAGATGGCGCAAAAAAAAGTACTATTCATCTCGCAAGAAGTTTCGCCCTACGTACCAGACACCCCCATGTCGCTCATGGGGCGCAGCATACCGCAGGATGTCCACGGCAAACAGTATGAGGTGAGAATATTCACTCCCAAATACAGCTGCATCAACGAGCGCAGAAACCAGCTCCACGAGGTGATACGCCTCTCTGGCCTCAACATCGTCATCGACGACAACGACCATCCCCTTATAATTAAGGTAGCCACCCTGCTGCCCTCCCGTATGCAGGTCTACTTCATAGACAACGACGACTACTTCCACGCCATGGAAGAGAAGGGCCTCGAGACAGACCTCCTCCCCGAGGAGAACGACGAGCGCATGATGTTCTTCACCCACGGCGTCATCGAGACCGTCATCAAACTGCGGTGGCAGCCCGCCATCATCCACTGCAGCGGCTGGGTGTCTGCCCTCGCCCCCATGTATATCCGCCGCAAGTATGCCGACGACCCCACATTCCGCGACACCAAGATAGTCTATGCCCTCCAGCCCGAGCGCTTCGAGGGCACGCTGGACCCGCGGTTTGCCGAGAAGCTCGGCATGGACGTCTTCACCCCTGAAGACCTCAGAGACCTGACCTCCGGCCCCGTAGACTACATAGCCCTCAACAAGCTGGCCATCGACTATGCCGACGCCATCGTGCAGGTGACAGACGATGTAGACCCCGAGCTTGTAGCCTATGCCAAGGCCACGGGCAAGCCGTTCCTCGAGCCCGCCGCCGAACCTGACAAGAACCACTACAAGGACTTCTACAGCTCGCTCACCGAGGAAGAGGAAGACTGACCCCCGGCCTGCCTCACCCCCCATACCCTATACCCGCTCTCCCCGCAAACACAACCTTCCCACACAGAATGCGACACCTGTTCCGTCTCCTCGCCATATCGCTCACCGCCGCCGGCCTCTGGGCCTGCGACGACTCCGGGACCACCGCCGGAAGCTCTCTCGTCACAGACGAGATAGTCATCGTACGCGACTCGCTCTTCACCGTCAGCGGCATCCCCGGCGCCAACCCCTCCGTGCGCTCGCGCACAATACTCCAGCTGCTCGGCCGATACTCGGCCGAAGGCTACGGCAAGTTCGAGAGCGACATCGTGTGCCAGTATCTCCCCTCGGCCTCGATAGACACCACGGGCGTCTCTGTCGAAGACATCGACTCTGTCAAGCTCGTGCTGTCGATGTACAAGGACGGCTTTGCCGGAGACTCTGTCGCGCCGATGGGCCTGACGGTCCACCGCCTGACCAGACAGCTCCCCGACGTCCTCTACAGCGACTTCGACCCCACCGGATATTACGAGACCGAGCCATACGCCTCGGGGTCTTACTCGGCCCTCATAAGCACCGCCGAGGGCATCGGCGCTGACTCGGAGGGAGCCCTCTTCAAGAATGTGTACATAGACCTTCCCCTGCAGTTTGCCCGCGACCTGTACACCGAGTTCAAGGAGCGCCCCCAGACCTTCGAGACCCCCAAGAGCTTCGCCAAATGGTTTCCCGGCCTCTATATAGCCAACTCGTTCGGCTCTGGACGCGCCACCCGCTTCAGCCACAACGCCATCGAGGTCTACTATCGCGCCCACTACACCCTCGACAAGGGCACCGAGGAAGAGCGCGACACCGTCCTCCCCTTCGTGGCCTCGTACATGGGCGTCACACCCGAGGTGATGACCAACAACAACATCCGCTTCGAGATGTCAGACAAGCTGAAGGCGCGCATCGACGCCGGCGAGACCATAATAGTGGGCCCCGTGGGATACGACGTCGAGTTCAGATTTCCCGCCCGCGAGATACTCGAGAAATACAAGGAGCAGTCCAACCCCCTCACCGTGGTCAACGACCTCACCTTCAAGCTCCCAGCCAAAGACATCTCCAACGAGTATGGCCTCAATCCGCCCCCCTACATACTCATGGTCAAGAAATCCAAAAAAGAAGAATTCTTTGCCAAGAGCAAGGTGACTGACGACATCAACTCGTTCTATGCCCGCTACGACTCGTCTACCAAGAGCTACACATTCTCATCGATGCTCTCCTACATCAACGAGATAATAGCCGCCGGCGAGGTGAAGCCCGAAGACGAGGAGTTTGTCATCTGCCCGGTGCTCGTATCGTTCTACACCACGCAGAACAACAACTACTACAACAGCTACTATTACGGCTACAGCTACCCCACCGTGACAACTACCGGACAGGTCAGCACCATCACACCCTACGTCACCGAGCCGGTGATGGCAAAGCTCGACTTTGAGAACGCCAGGATAGAGTTTTCGTTCTCAAAACAGCTCTTCCATTAAAAAAATCTGCGGCGCATTGGTGCGGATTGAAAAATAATTCGTACCTTTGCGCTGTCCAAAAAGGCCGCAATAGCTCAGTCGGTAGAGCATTTCATTCGTAACGAAAAGGTCGTGGGTTCGAGTCCCACTCGCGGCTCCATCAAGTTCCCTTCTGATTTACAGAGTCAGAAGGGACTTTTTCAATTCACGTCAGGCGCAGGTCATTCAGGCCGACGGCACACGGCCCAGTCCGCGCCACGGCCGCCGTGTGGCCGGCGAGACACCCGTCGCCACAGAGGACATCCGGGCGGTGTGTCTGTCTGGACACAGCCCGACACAGATGCGTGAACTATTGTGCGCAAAATTTGTTTTTTATTAAAAATGATTGTAACTTTGCACTGAAATTTAAGGGTTCAGGCTGTTATTTTCTTCCCCTCCACTCTCTCCGTTTCCAATCAATCCGAGGCGCCGGGCCATATCCACGAGACAGGCCCGAGACACATCTAAGCCAATCCGGAGCAAAACTCCCCGCAACATCCCCCACGCTCTGCATTACATCGCAACGTCTCTGCGCCCAGACCATCCCCACCCCCTCCTCTCGCCCCCGCATAAGGGCATTGCATCATCCCCACCCAAGCGCCCCCCCTGCAATCCACACAGACTATCAAAGCATTTTTCCATTGACTCCACGGGCAGAGACCCGCGACACCACGGAAATAATACATACTCCCCCCAAATATGTACACATTCGACGAACTGAATCAGATGGACGACGCCGCTCTCGCAAGCGCGGCCCAGTCTGTCGGCATCAATAACCCTGACCTTACCGACCGCGAGACTGTCGTCTATGAAATCATCGACAAGAACGCCCGCAACGTAGCATCCGCGGCCGCGGCCAACGGCACCGCCGAAAAGCCCAAGCGCAAGCCGGCCGAGCGCAAGAACGCCCGCAAGAAGGCCAAGGCTCAGGACCCCTCGGCCGAGGCCGCACCCGAAACCACGCAGGAGGCCCAGCAGGAGACCGCTGAGGCCACCGAGACTGTGGCCGAGCCTCAGGCCGAAGCACCCCAGCCCGAGGCCGCTCCCCGCAAGAAGCGCTCGCGCAAATCCAAGGCCGCCGAAGAGCCTGCACCCGAAGAGACAGCCGCAGGCGAGACAACACCCGAGGCCGAAGGCACACCCGAGACCGACGCCCAGGGCCAGCCCGCCCAGAAGAAGCGCCGCGGACGCCCCCGCACGCCCCGCCAGGCCGAAGCCGAGGCGGTGCACAGCGCGGCAGCCCC
>JAIDJD010000232.1 GCA_029052375.1 Duncaniella sp.
TCGAGGTTGTACGAGCGGTTGTGGCGCACGCCCGTAGCTGTGTCATATGTGTAACCTCTGACGATGGCGTCGTCAACTAAGCTGTACGAGAACGAGATGTCATTGTTGAGCGGGTGTGCGGGACGGTCTGGCCTGAATGTCCATTTGAGCGAGATATCATAACTATGCTGCGGGCGCAGGTCGGGGTTGCCCTGCGAGATATTCAGGGGGTCAGAGTCGTTGATGACGTCCACCATGTCAAGGAGATTGGGATTCTTGGGTGTGCATTTGGTGTCGAACACTATGGTGTTGACATGTCTGGTGCGGCGGCCTTCACCGACAGGAAGCCAACGATACTCGATCTTGGCCGCATATCTGCCCAGACTGAAATTCACAAAGTCATGTCTGATGGGATAGAGTATGCCTGCACGGCGATAATCCATGTGGTCATGCAGCAGCCTCACCTCCGGGGCAAGCAGTATTTGCAGTGTGCTTTTATTCTTGAACATTGCCCTCCACGAACCGCGCACCTGCAGTGAATGCTGGTTCTGCATCTGGTGTGAGGTATAGCTGTTGTCCGGGTCGATGGCCGAGGTGTAGCCTTCGGGGAGTACGCCGAAGACGCCCATGTCGGCCAGGCGGTCAAGGGCAAAGGAGTGTGAGTCTCGCCAGCGGTCGGCAAAGCGATATTCGTAGTTGAAGTTGAGATATACGTTTCTGATAGTGGTGCCGTAATTCAGATTCTGTATCAGGGTCAGGATGTGGTTGGGCTGGCCGTCCCTGTACTGGCGCTTGCGAATGGCCGGGTTGGGGTCGGCGCCATAGTTGACGGTATAGTCGTCCCAGTCGGTCTCCTTCTTGCTGTTGTACTTGACGCCAAACTCATACGAGAGTCTGTCCCCGCTCTTAGGCAGTTTCCAGTTGAAGCCGGGGTAGAACTGCACCTCATACTCGCGCGACCGGCCCAGCGAGCGCGTGTTGGCGCGGTTGATGACGGCGTCGAGCGTCTCTTGTGTCGAGGCCGTGTACAGAGCCTCGAGAGCCTTTAGGGTCATATCCTTCTGCTCGGTGTTGAATGTTCCGCTCAGGGCGTCGCTGTGGCTGTCAGATGTCTTGTATCGTCCCACGGCCATGGCATACCCCCAGATGGCGTCGTTGTGCATATTCAGGTAGTGGCGCGTCTCGAGCTGGGCGTTGCGGTTGTAAGAGCGTGAGTATCTGTTCTCGTAGGTGTCGCCCGAGCTGAGGAAGTTTGTCCTGGCCGTGGTGGTGGAGTTGTTGCGTGTTGTCTGCTCGAATGTCACGTGGCCGTTGACGCTCAGCCACTCATCCTTGGTCTCGTGACTGTAGTTGAGGGCTCCCATCTTGTAGATGCGTGTGCCCGAAGGCATACGCTCGGGGGTCCAGGTGTCCGATTTGCCGGGTTTGCGGTTGTCGTTGAGGTTGTTGATGTTGCCGAGGAGGGTCACTGACGAGGTGGGCGAGAACCAGTTGGCAAACAGACGGCCCGTGTAGCGGTCCTTGGTGCCTATGCCTCCCTGGGCGTTGACTATCCATCCTATCATGTACTCGCGCTTGAGCTTGACATCCATGGTGAGGTGTTTCTCCTTGGTGGAGTCGTTCTCCCACTTCTCCTTGTCGGTCTGTCCTCGGTAGACCTCTACGTTCTTTACGGTGTATGCGGCTATGTT
>JAIDJD010000233.1 GCA_029052375.1 Duncaniella sp.
TCCGCCAGGGCTCCGGCGTACGCGGTTACTAATAAATCAGCGTCCTGCGGACGCCTTGGATATGCTGTAGCACCCTAACAGAAGCAAGACTCTCTCAACTCATTCTCCAATACATCTCTTTCCGCGCACGCCTCCGCCAGGGCTCCGGCGTACGCGGTTACCAATAAATCAGCGTCCTGCGGACGCCTTGGATATGCTGTAGCACCCTACCAGAAGCAAGACTCTCTCAACTCATTCTCCAATACATCTCCATGGCGTCCGCAGACAGACACAGAAACACAAATGGCGTCCGACGAGGACGCCGATTTTGCGCCGGCCTCTATCGGCTCAATACTGCAAATAGATGAAAGGCACGATATCCGACGACCTCACCTGGATGCCGACAAAAAGCGCCAGCGCCAGAAACAGCACCTGGACAAGCACAGGAGACCCCATGAACCACGACTTGACCGGAGCCGTCAGCCTCGAGGGAGAGACATGGACAATGTAGCCGAAGAGCATGGCCAGCACTATGGCCGTGTAGCCAGCCACAAACTGGGGAGCCACCGAGAGATGGAAATCGTATATGATCTGATGCCACATCATGCCCACATCCTCGAGCGACCTGGCACGGAACAGCATGAAGACAATGGCCACAAGCATGAATGTGCCGGCCATGTTGACCCCCTTGAGCCACATGGAGACACGGGCCGGAGAGCCCCCTGACCCGAGAGCCACACTGCCGTCCTCGCCGGCCACGACGGCAGGCACGGGGATAAGGGCGCGGACACTCTTGTGTATCACGAGCAGCGCGCCGTGGACCGCTCCCCAGATGACGTACATCCACGAGGCGCCGTGCCAGAAGCCGCCTATAACCATCGTGGCAAACTGGTTGAAGTATGCGCGCGGACGCGAACAGCGGTTGCCGCCGAGAGGTATGTAGACATAGTCTCTGAGCCAGGTCGAGAGCGATATGTGCCAGCGGTGCCAGAACTCGGTGGGGTTCTGGGCCTTGAAGGGAGCGTTGAAGTTCTCACCGAAGCGGTAGCCCATCAGCAGGGCCAGGCCTATGGCCATGTCTGAATAGCCCGAGAAGTCGCAGTAGAGCTGGATGGTGAAGCCTATGGTGGCCATCAGATTCTCAAATCCGCTGTATAGGGCCGGATTGTCAAAGACACGGTCTACGAAGTTGCCCGAGATGAAGTCGGCTATGACCATCTTCTTGACGATGCCGAGGATTATGAGCCACACGCCCTCGGAGGTCATGGCGCGGTCTGGCCTCGGATTGGACGCCACCTGCGGCAGCATATCCTTGGCCCTCACCACGGGGCCCGCGAGCAGAGGCGGGAAGAAGGTGAGAAAGAACGTATAGTCCAGCAGGCTGCGGCACGGCACGGCATGGCCGCGGTAGATGTCCACGATATAGCTGATGGAACGGAACGTGAAGAACGATATGCCCGCCGGCAGCATGATGTCCCAGAAGTCTATGCGCGTGTCCAGGATATTGCCGAGCGTGTCGAGCAGGAGATTGAAATACTTGAAGTAGGCGAGCATCCCCACGTTGACGGCGAGATTGGCGCCCACTATCAGGCGGCGCACCCAGCGGCGCTCCGAGGCCCCCATGGCCAGGCCGAGCAGCCAGTCTGAGAGCGCCACACCCATGAGAATGAACACACACAGCCCGGACGACTTGTAGTAGAAGTAGAGCGAGAAGGCTATGGTGAAGGCCATCCTGCCGGCACGCCACGGGCGCAGCAGGGTGTAGAAGGCCAGAAAGACGGCAAAGAGCATGAGGAAGAGGCCGGTGTTGAACAGCAGTGGCTGTGCCGGGTCGTAAGCCAGCACATCCGCCAGCCTTGAGAGGTCTATGTTGAACTGTTCGCACCAGAGAGAGAGGCGGTCGATGAGAGCGTAGATGGCGTCCACGGGGCAAGTAGGCTGTAGAGAGGAGAAAGAAGTATGCTTGGAGATATACCTTTAATATTAATGTATCGTGTATGCGGCCGGGCGGCTCAGCGCGAGGCGGGGGCATTGCGGACAGCGTCCATCAGCGCCTCGTAGAGCAGGCGCCCCTCGAGCAGGTATCCGGTGCGCGAGTGGTGGACACGGTCTTTGGCAAAGAGGCCGCGGTTTATCCACGACGTGCTGGCTCCGGCGCCTCCGGCCACGTCATACCAGTCGTAGACAGCGATGTTGTGCTCCCTGCCGTAGTCGAGTATGGCCTGGCGGATGGGGGCTATGTTGCGGTTGACGGCATAGGTGCGCGAGGTGCGGTTGACGGTGCGGTAGCGGCCCTTGCGAGACTTGACCCTCACCTTCTTGGTGGTCGAGACAGAACGCTGGCACTCCATGGGGGTGGTGAGCAGTATCTGGGCCGAGGGATTGGCCTGGCGGATGTTGGAGACAAGGCGGTCTACAGAGCGGGCAAAGGTCTGGGCGTCAAAACGGCCGAAGGCCTCGTTGGTGCCGAGCGAGACTATCACAAGGTCTGGCGAGAGGGGAGCGATGCCGGCCCCGACGTTGCCTATGCGGTTGTATGTCTCGTAGGCCGCGCCGTTGTTGCCGATGGCGTGATAGAAGACGCCGGGAGTGTCGGCCGAGAGCATGGCGCCGAAGAGGGTGAGGTCTCCCCCCGAGCTGAAGCTGACGGTGAGATCCGTTACGGGGCGCTCGAGCAGTATCTGGGTGTAGTCGTGCGAGGGGATGGAGCGGAAGGGCACACTGCGGCCGGCCGAGGTGACGGAGCCGACAGACATCTTGCCCTGGTGGAACAGCGTCACCGAGGAGAAGGGGTTGTAGGCGTCGCCATCCTTCTCGGAGGTCGAGACGGTAATGTCGGACGAGGCCGAGGAGGGGCGTATGGAGGCGCCGGTGAAGCCCACGGTCTGGCGCCAGGGCTGGCTCATCAGCTTGACGGGTATCCAGCTGTTGCGGCTCTGTATCGAATAGTCGGCGGGCTCGTTGGTGCCCGAAATCTTGAGGGGCGAGACAAGGCCGCGCCCGGCATTGCCGAAGTCGTACTGGAGCAGGTCGCGCGTCAGGCCGCTCGAGATGTCGGCCTGGATGTGCGAGTCGCCTATCATCACTATCGACGCGGGCTCTGCGGCCGAGCGCTCGAGCGCGGCGCGCAGCGGAGCCCAGTCGGCGCCGTTGAGGGCGATGCGGTTGGCCTGGCGGCGTATGAAGGAGGGGACGGCGATGTCGAGGTCGGCGTCCGAGGGCGAGCCGGGTATCTCGACCACCATGCGGCTGACGTCAAAGGTGTCGGCCGCGGCAGTCTCCTGTGCCGCGGCGGGCAGGGCTACGGCGAGGGCGGCGAGAGCCGGGAAGAGTCTGTATATGTGTCTGAGTGAAGTCATTAGAGGTCTTGGTTGTCGGTATTCTGGTTGGCCTCCGGCGCGGCGGCAGGGGCCTCTGAGGCGGGGTTGAGGTCATGGCTGATGGCCTTGAAGAGCTGTCGGGCCAGACGGGCGCCCCCCTTATGGGTCATGTGTATGTAGTCTTTGTTGATGTCTCCGTCACGGCTCCACTCCACCACGGCGCCGTCGCCGCCCATGGCCTCGCGGGTGTCCCAGAAGAGACAGTGGGCGCGGCGCGCGGCATCGCGCTGGGCCGATATCATGTCGGGAGCCGTGGCCATGGAGACCACCGAGCCGCCCTTCTTGACGCCGCGGTCTCCGACTCCCATCAAGAGGATGTCGGCGCGGGGATAGCAGGCACGCACATGGTTGATGACCTCGACCATGCGCGAGGAGTAGACAGAATAGTTGGACTGCGTGGCCGACATGGCGTTGATGCCGAACTCGAGCACAATGAGGCTGTAGTCCACATAGCGCGACATCTGGCGGCAGAGCGAGGGAGAGATGTCAGAGAGCGTGATGCCTGAGAACCCGCGGGACGACATACAGTCGAGGCTGACGCCGCCGGGGGTGTCGAGCCACACGCCGAGGCCCACGAGCGAGGGCGTCGACGAGCTCAGCTCAAAGCCCGAGGTGGTGCCTGAGAGCTCTATACACACAACGGAATCGGAGGGTGCTATATTGCGCGTCTCCCACTCTCCGGCCTGCGTCCTGAGCCTCACCGACCCGCCCTCGGGTGCGAGACAGAGAAAGCGCGAGCGGCTCCAGGCGTCGGTCTGGCCGCCAAAGAGACCCGTGCCGGCATAGGTCGAGAGGGCCTCGCCCTGCGGCGAGGCATACTGCTCGGAGAGGCCGAGCAGCCTGCGGTCTGCCTTCTTGTTGGCCATGAAGGTCTTCCAGCCCCTGCCGCCCTGCTTGACCGAGCGGCGGAATCCGGGAAAGTCCGAATGCATGGAGACATACCCGACACCCTGTCCGCCATAGGCCTCCTGCATCAGGTGGCGGAGGTCCTGGGTGAAGATGTCGCCCTCTATCCAGCTGTCTCCGACGACAGCTATGCGGGCGTGGCCCTCGCGGACCGAGGTGCGCAGGCGCAGCAGGCCGCGGTTGTGGTCGGTATAGTCCTCGATGACCACGAGGTCGCCCCGGCGGGGCGAGACGGCGGGACGCATTATCGAGTCTACAGGGCGCGCCAACACCGAGTCCGGAGCCTCGAGATGGGCCTTCTCTGCCCTCTCGGCCTCCATGGCCTCGAGCAGGGCGGGGTCTATCTGCTCGTCTCCGGGGTTGGAGCGGTCTATGATGCCTGTCTCCTTCAGCAGGTCGGAGACGAGAGAGAAATCCTTGATGCGGCCGCCGCTCCAGCGCTCGAGGGGGAGCAGGGAGACGAGGGCTACGAGAACGATGGCGGAGAGTACGATGAGTAAGGGATAACCTTTTTTCATTGCGCAGATGGATGATGATGGGGATTGTCTGGGAGGAGAGAGACACAGGTCAGAAGCGAGACGGGGTGTCGCCCGGGTCCAGGAGCTCGAGGTCCGAGACATCGAATATGTCCTTGCCGTCGCCGCGCGCGGCATCGAGGATGCTGAGGATGGGCGCGAGCTTGCGGTCTACCTCGTCCCACTCGGTCTCGCTGTCAGAGTCGGGCATGATGCCGCCGCCGCCGTAGATGTTGTGGAGAAAACCCTCGCGGAGCGTCGAGCGGTCGAGGGCCGGCGATGCAAATCCGCAGCGCAGGTTGACATAGGCATGGACACAGCCGCCGAGGCGGACACCGACGGCGCCTGCATAACAGCGGCGCTGGTGGGTCTCGACGGCGTCGATGACGGCCATGGCCAGCTCGCGCGGCACTCCGGCCACGGCAGGCGTGGGGTTGAGCGCGGAGAGCAGCGGGCCGAACTGAGCCTCGCCCGTGGCGGATATGGGCGTACACAGGTGGCGGACGGCGCCGGAGGCGAGTGTGCGGGTGCGCCCGCGCCTGACCTCAAGCCCGAAGGACGAGAGGGCGGCACAGATGAAGTCGGCCACGACGGCGTGCTCGGCCTTGTTCTTCTTGTCCCAGGGCTCGTCCGAAGAGGCTGGGAGCGTCCCGGCCAGAGCCATGGTGTTGAGCCTGTCCGGCTTGGGCTGTTCGAGCAGGAGCTCGGGCGTCGACCCGTACCAGAGACCGTTCTCGGGGGTGAAGCAGAGATAGGTGAAGTGGCCCGGGGGATTCATCGAGGCGAGGGCCTCGGCTATATCAGAAGGCTCCATGCAGGAGAAGGCCGCCGCCATGCGCGAGAGCACCACCTTGCGGCCGCCCAGGCGGACAAACTCCAGGCAGTTGTTGAAGGCGCTGAGCCATGCGGCATAGTTGGTGCTGCGGCGTCCGGCCTTCTCGCAGGCGCCGGCAAATCCGGGCTCGGGATTCTCCTTGAGATACCTGAGCGCCGCCCTTGCGTCCATGTCGGCGCGCACCCCGGCCATATACGGCTCGTCGGCGCCGTAGCGGCTGATGAAGAAGCAGTCGGCGCCGTCCTCGTCGAGCGAGACGGCCGAGCGCCCCTCGGCGTCGGGCAGCGACGCTACAAAGCGCCACTCCCCTGCCCCCCTGGACGGGAGACGGTAGAGCGCGAAGGGCACACAGCGGCTGATGCAGGCCCTGGCGGCCTCTGCCTTGAGTTTCGGTACTGGAACGAATGTCATCCTACACGTCTGAGGCCGCGCGCCCGATGAGCTCGAACGGGAGGGCCTGGGTTATTGTTACGTTGCAGAACTCTCCGCAGGCCAGGGGGCGGGTCTTCTCGACGAGCACCTCGGGGTCTACCTCGGGAGAGTCAAATTCGGTGCGCCCGACATAGTAGTCAGGCTCCTCGCGGTCTATCATCACGCGGAAGGTCTGGCCCACCTTGCCCTCCTGTATCCCGGCCGATATCTCTTCCTGGAGGGCCATCAACATGGCCTGGCGGCGCTCCTTCTCCTCCTGCGGGACGGTGTCCTCGAAGTGGAGCGCGCCATAGGTGCCCTCCTCCTCGCAGTAGGCAAAGGCCCCCATGCGCTCGAAGCGCTGGGCGCGGACAAAGTCGAGAAGCTCCTCGAACTCGCCGGGGCCCTCGCCGGGAAATCCCGTCATGAGGGTGGTGCGCAGATGTATGCCGGGGACACGGCGCCTGATCTCGGCCAGGAGCTCCTCGGTCTGCCGGCGCGTGATGTGGCGGCGCATATTGTCCAACACCTTGTCCGAGGCGTGCTGGAGGGCTATGTCGAGATACTTGCAGACGTTGGGGCGGCGGGCCATGACGTCGAGCAGGTCGAGCGGGAAGTCGTTGGGATAGGCATAGTGGAGGCGTATCCACTCCACGCCCTCGACGTCGGCCAGGGCGTCCACGAGGCGCGCAATCTCCACACGGCCATAGAGGTCCTTGCCATACGAGGTGAGGTCCTGGGCTATGACATTGAACTCGCGGACGCCGCGCGAGACAAGGAGGCGGGCCTCCTCGACTATCTCCTCTACGGGACGCGAGCGGAAGCGCCCGGTGATGAGCGGGATGGCACAGAAGGCACACATACGGTCGCACCCCTCGGCTATCTTGAGATAGGCATGGTGGCGCGGGGTGGTGAGCACACGGTCGTAGGGCGCGGCGCCGGGATGGCGCGAGGCTATGAGGCCCACGAGGCCGGCCCAGTCGGTCTTGCCGCGCCAGGCGTCCACCTCGGGTATCTCGGCCTCGAGGTCGGCGGCATAGCGCTGGGAGAGACAGCCCATGACGTAGAGGCCGTCGATGCGGCCCTCCGAACGGGCCGCGGCCCAAGAGAGTATCTCGGCGATGCTCTCCTCCTTGGCGTCGCCAATGAAGCCGCAGGTGTTGACCACGACGTGGATGCGGCCAGGGGCCTCAAACCACTCTTCGTCGGGCTGGAAAGCCACCTCGACCCCGGCGCTCTCGAACATACGCATGAGGCGCTCGGAGTCGACGAGATTCTTGGAACAGCCGAGCGAGATGACGGCCACCCTGTCTTTCTGAGACACAGCGCCGCTCACTTGCCCTTGCCGAAGAGAGATTTGACAAAGGCGCGCTTGTCGAACACCTGGAGGTCTTCGATTTTCTCGCCGAGGCCGATATACTTAACGGGTATCTTGAACTGGTCCGAGATGCCTATGACCACACCGCCCTTGGCCGTGCCGTCGAGCTTGGTGATGGCCAGCTCGTTGACCTGGGTGGCGGCCACGAAGTTGCGGGCCTGCTCGAAGGCGTTCTGTCCGGTAGAGCCGTCGAGCACGAGGAGCACCTCGTGGGGAGCGTCGGGGACAAGGCGGCGCATCACGTTGCGCACCTTGGTCAGCTCGTCCATCAGGCCCTTCTTGTTGTGGAGGCGCCCGGCGGTGTCGATTATCACCACGTCGGCCTCGTTGGCTATGGCGCTCTGGAGGGTGTCGTAGGCCACAGACGCGGGGTCAGAGCCGATCTTCTGCTTGATGACGGGCACACCGGCGCGGCGGCCCCACTCCTCGAGCTGCTCGATGGCGGCGGCGCGGAAGGTGTCGGCGGCGCCGAGCACCACGCGGTTGCCCGCGGCCTTGAAGCGCGCGGCCAGCTTGCCGATGGTGGTGGTCTTGCCCACACCGTTGACGCCCACCACCATTATGACGTGGGGGCTGTGGCCCTCGGGGACTGTGAAGTCTGCCTGGGAGGAGACGGCATTGTCGTTCTCGGCAAGCATATCGGCTATCTCGTCGCACAGGAGGTCGTTGAGCTCTTCCATGCCTACATACTTGTCGCGGGCCACGCGGGCCTGGAGGCGGTCTATGATGCGGAGCGTGGTGTCGACGCCCACGTCTGAGGTGACGAATACCTCCTCGAGGTTGTCGAGCACCTCGTCGTCGACGGTAGACTTGCCGGCGATGGCGCGGGTGAGGCGGTCGAAGAAACCGCGCTTGGTCTTCTCGAGCCCCTTGTCGAGGGTCTCCTTCTCCTCTTCGGGGGTCTGGATGGCCTCGGGCTCCTGTTTCTTGCGGAAAAGATCAAAAAGTCCCATATAAATATCTGAGGGTTATCGGGTGTACGCTATAACTGATGCCCGGAGCCATGCACCGGCACGGCACATCCAAGCAAGATGCAAAATTACAAAATAATTCCGATATGCGGAAGCGCGCGGCGCGGCGATTTAGGGGCGCGCCGGCATTTCTCAATCTTCGGAGTCGTCGTCATCGTCGAGGAAGTCAAAGTCCCATCCGTCGCCGGCGAGCGAGTCGGTGAAGCTCGCAAGCTCGCGGCCCTCGCGCTTGGTGGGACGGCCGAGGCCCTTGCGGCGGTCGATGAAACCCGATATCCTCACCACGTCGAGCAGGTCGAGCTGGCTCTGAGGCGTGATGTTCTCCATATACTCGGGCACGAGCTTGGCGCCGAGACGGTTGTTGGCCAGGGCCTTGACCCTGAACGAGTATGTCACCGGGGGCTTGCGCACGTCCACCACCTCGCCCACCTTGAGGGCGCGCGAGGGCTTGACGGGACTGCCGCCGACGGAGACACGGCCCTTCTTGCAGGCCTCGGTGGCTACGGTGCGGGTCTTGAAGACGCGCATGGCCCAGAGCCACTTGTCTATACGTGTTTCTGCCATAATCTGGGTTTTAAGTTTAGGTCCTTAGGGCCTTGGGTTTAAAGTTTAGGGCATTGCAATCCGTAGTTCAGGGCTGTACAGGTCGAAAATCTCAGGTCAAAAGGGTCTGATTAAACTTTAAACCCAAGGCCTCAGGGCCCTAAACCATGAACTCCCCAATTTACTTGTTGTTGTACTGACACATTGCGGTCTGGAGCCCGGCGAGACAGAAGGTCTTGACGGCCTCTGCGGCCACCTTGACGCGCTCGCCGAGAGCCTCGGCCTCCTCGGGGGTGAACATCCCGAGGACATAGTCTACCTGGGCCCCGCGGCTGAAGTTGTTGCCGATGCCAAAGCGCAGGCGCGGATAGGCCTGTGTCCCGAGCATCTGCGCGATGTTCTTGAGTCCGTTGTGGCCGGCGTCGCTGCCCGAGGGCTTGAGGCGTATGGCCCCGAAGGGGAGCGCGATGTCGTCCACGATGACGAGGATGCGCTCGATGTCAACCCCCTCCTTCTCCTTCCAGTAGCGGACGGCGTTGCCGGAGAGGTTCATATAGGTAGATGGCTTGATGACCGTTAGCTGGGCGTTCTTGACGCGGATGCGGGCCACGTCGGCATAACGCTCGGTCGAGAATGTCCCCGAGACGCTGTCTACCAGCGCGTCAGCCACCATGAATCCTGCGTTGTGGCGCGTGGCCTCGTATTCAGGGCCGATGTTGCCGAGACCCACTATGAGGTATTTCATTTGAAAAAGTTGAGAGGTTTTTAGTTGAAAGTTGAGAGTAGGGAGATATAGATATATAGGGGCACAGGCGGATACTCTGCCAAAACTTATCTCAGGGCCCATTGAAATGTTATCCGGATGAATCCGTAGGCTCTTCATTCAGTCATTCCCCTCTCCCAAACACGAACAACTCACAGACGTCTCTCCGTCCGGGAGAGACCATCTGTGAGCTGTGATGAGTGGAGTTTGCAGAAAGGCTTAGGCCTTGGCCTGAGCACCGCGGGCGGCACGGGTGAGCTGAACGGCGCAGACTACGGCGTTCTTGGCGTTCATGAGCTCGAGGCCCTCGAAGTGGAGCTCGCCAACCTGGAGAGTCTTGCCGAGGCCGAGGTTGTCTACGTTGATGAGGAGACGCTCGGGAATCTCGGTGTAGGGAGCCTTCACCTTGAGCTTCTTCATGGAGAGGTTGAGCTTACCGCCGGCCTTCACACCTTCGGCGTGGCCTTCGAGCTTGACAGGAACCTCCATGGTGACGGGCTTCTCGGGGGTGACGGAGAGAAGGTCCATGTGGAGGATGGTGTCCTTTACGGGGTGGAACTGGAGGTCCTTGAGGACAGCCATAGAGGTGTTGCCCTCTACGGTGAGCTCGATGGCGAAAATCTCGGGGGTATAGACGAGCTTGCGCACATCTTCCTGGCTTACGGTCAGGTGGATGGCCTCCTTGCCGTCGCCGTTGAGCACGACGGGGATGAGGTTGGACTTGCGCAGCTCCTTGGCTGCCTTCTTGCCCAGGTCGGTACGGGGCTGGGCGGTCAGCTTGAATGTCTTCATTTTCTTGTTCGGGTTTTGTTGGTTGTGTTACTCAAAATTAAGGAGATCGCTTCTTAATTTCCCATCACACGGGAAGGCAGAGCGGGCGCCACACGTGGCACAGCAATCCTTAAAAGCGGCACAAAGTTAGTGATTTTCTGCGGGAAAGGGAGAGGCATTAATGTTTTTTAACACCTCTCCCCTGCCCTTTCACTTCCTGTCGATGTCGCCGAGCAGGGTCTTGACGGCAGTCTCGAGCTGCTGGTCGCGTCCGGCGGCCGCGAGAGCAGGGTCGTTGGCCACCTTGACATCAGGCTCGAGCTGGGTGTTCTCGAGAAATCCTCCCTCGGCGGGACAGAAGCCCACGACAGGCACGCCGAAGAGCATCGAGTCGTCCTGGAAGTCTATCCAGTTGACAGAGCTCATGGTGCCGGGGACAGGCATACCCACTATCTTGCCGAGGCCGCGGTTGCGGTACATCCAGGGGGTGCCGTGGGCGTTGGAGTAGTTGGCCTCGCCGGTGATCATCACCGAGGGGCGCAGCCAGCGCTTCGAGGGCATCTCGCCGCTCTTGACGCCGCGGATATACTGGTCGAGGTACTTGTGTCCGCTGAAGAGCACCTCGATGTCTTCGTGCAGGCGGCCGCCGCCGTTCCAGCGGGTGTCGATGACGATGCCCTCGCGCGAGGCATAGCGTCCGAGGACGTCGGCATAGATGTCGCGGTACGAGGCGTCGTTCATCGAACGTATATGGACATATCCGAGGCGCCCGCCCGAGAGCGAGTCTACCGTGGCGCGGTTGCGCTCTACCCATCGTTTGTAGAGCAGGTCGTTCTCAGCCGAGGCGGCCACGGGTATCACCACCTCCTCGACCTGGGCCCCCGAGGGGAGCGTAAAGGCGACGAGCGTCTTCTTGCGGGCGCGTCCGCCGAGCAGGGCCAGGGGGTCAGAGCCGGCGCCGAGCGAGGTGCCGTCTATGGCTGTTATAAGGGCTCCGGCCGCCATGGTCGAGGCCGCGTTGTCGAACGGGCCGTCCTTTATCACCTCGGCCACGCGGAGGCCGCCGGAGGTGTCGGTGAGGTCGTAGATGAGGCCGAGGCTCGCTGTGGGCTCCTTGGCGGGGCCGGCGAAGTAGCGGGCGCCGGTGTGCGAGACGTTGAGCTCGCCGAGGAGCTCCGAGCCCATCTCGGCAAAGTCATAGTTGTTGGAGATATGGGGCAGATAGCGGCGGTAGGCCTCGCCGAGACCCTTCCAGTCGGCGCCGAACATATCCTCGACGAGAAATCGCTTGGCCTCCTCGCGGAGCATATAGTCATACATATACTCGCGCTCGGCCTGGCGGTCTATCTTCTGGGTGGCGGCATAGGAGATGTTCTCGAGCTTGCCTCCGGCGAGGGTCAGCTTTTTCATCATCCTCGGGCCGAGTATGAAGAGGCTCTTGCCCTGGCCGTCGGGAGCCAGGCCTACGCCGCCGGCGCCGAGCTTCTTGAAGAGCGACACGTCGTCCTTGCGCATATCCATCTTCCAGAGGTCATATCCGTCCTCGCGCTCGGAGAGGAAGTAGAGGTTGTCGCCGTCGTTGTCGACGTAGGCGTCGGCTATCGAAGAGGAGAAGGGCGTGAGGCGGACGGTGCGCTTGTCATATCCAGCTGTCTCTACCTTGACATTCTCGGGCGAGGGCTCCTCGGCGGCTGTCTCAGACGCTTTCTTGTCCTCCTTCTTGTCTTTCTTGCCCTTCTTGGCCTTGTCGGCCACAGCGGCGGCGCTCTTGGCCTTCTTGCGAGACTTCTCCACATCCTTCAGGATGCTGTAGTCCTCGGGCGAGAGCATATAGCGGTCATAGGCCTCCTGGTTGGTGAAGGCGATGAAGACATCGTACTGCGAGCCCCACGAGGCCATGTTGCGCATTCCGTAGCGGTCCGAGATGAAGATGACGGCGTTGCCTCCCATCACCCAGCGCGGGCAATAGTTGGTGTAGGCGTCGTCGGTGACGCGGACCATCTCGCCGGTCGATGCGTTGAAGAGGGCGATGTCATAATAGGGGTCGCGCTGATGGGTGTCGATGGTGGCCACGAGCCATTCGCTGTTGGGACTCCAGTCCAGCTGGATGTCGGCGTCGTTGGCGGTATAGGTCTCGCCGTCGGTCATCATGGTAGTCTTGCGCGTCTTGAGGTCGAAGACGGCAATCTTGCGGCGGTCCTGGATGAAGGCGAGCTTCTGTCCGTCGGGCGACACGAGGGGGCGCGAGCGGTCTATGCCGTCCGAGGGCGGGAAAACGGGGGTCTCCTCGATGGCCACGGCGTTGGCAAAGTTGGGGTCGTCCTTGCGCGAGAGGCGGGCACGGTAGATGTTGTCGTGGCCGTCGCGGTCGCTGGTGTAGTAGAGCGAGCGGTTGTCGGCGCCCCACGAGGGCTCGCGCTCGCCCTGGGGAGTGGCGGTCACCTGCCTTGTGGTGGCATAGTCGGCCGAGGTGACGAAGATGTCTCCGCGGCTCATGAAGGCCACCTGCTTGCCGTCGGGCGAGGGCACGGCGTCTTGCGCTCCGGTGGCAAAACGGCGTATCAGAGGCGAGTTGTCATAGTCGGCGGTGATCTCCACAGCCACCTTGGCGGGGCTCTTAGAGCCGGGAGCGAGGGTGTATATCTCGCCGTCCTGCCCGAAGGCGAGGGTGCCGTTGTCGGCACGGCTCAGGAAGCGGACAGGGTGGGTCTTGAAGTCGGTCACGCGCTCTACCCTGGAGGGGTCTGAGAGCGGGAATGAGTGTACGTTGATGTTGCGGTCCTCGCGCTCGGAGAGGAAGTAGACAGTCTTTGATGCGGGGTCGTAGACGGGGTCGAGGTCCTCGCCGCCGCGGTTGGTAAGGTTGGTGTGGCGGCCCGACGCGGCATCGTAGAGCCATATGTCGCGGGTCACCGAAGAGGTATGGTGTTTGCGCCACTCATCCTCCATACCCTTGACATCCTGGTAGAGGAACGAGCCCCCGTCGCCGGTGAAGGCTATGAACCTCGCGGGGGTGGCAAGCACCTGCGAGGGCGCCCCCTTGCCGTCGGCGGCCACAGAGTAGAGCTGGGTGAGGCGCGCGGTGGGATACACGCGGCTCGAGGCGGGCGCCTGGATGGCGGCGGAGTAGAGGACACTCTTGCCGTCGGGGCTGAACGCCTCCGGGATCTCCTGGGCCGAGTGAGAGGTGAGGCGCACGGGCGTGCCTCCCTGGGCGGGAATCACATAGACATCCATCGAACCCTCGCGGTCCGAGGCATAGGCTATCGAACGGCTGTCCGGGCTCCATACGGGCGAGGCCTCGTAGGCGGCCGACGTAGTGACACGGGTGGCGGCGCCTCCGGTGGCGGGCACAGTGTAGATATCGCCCTTGTAGGTGAAGGCGATGGCCCTTCCGTCGGGCGAGATGGCCACATCACGCATCCACAGCGGGGTGGTGGCCGAAGCGCTCGCGGCAAGCATGAGCGCAAGGGGGAGAGCAATGTATTTAGGCATATCTTGGGTGATTGGTTTCTTTCAGGTCTTTCTCAGCTGGCGCTTCTGCAGATAGTCTGCCAGCCATACGCCGAAGAGGATGAGCGCACAGCCTATGTAGCCAACGACGGTGACCTTCTCGCCGAGAGCTATCATGGCGAATATCATAGTGATGATAGGCTGGAAGTAGAGATAGTTCGAAGCCGTCACAGGGCCTATCTTGACTATGGCGAAAGCCCACATTATATATCCGCCCATCGAGCAGACAAGGGCCAGGAAGAGCAGGTTGACCATACAGACAGGCTCGAGGAGTATGGCGGGCGAGGCTATCTCAGGCTGTATGGACAGGAAGGGGATACCCGTCAGAAGGCCGTAGAAGAAGACCTTGCGCGTGATGAACAGCTCCGTATAGTGGGCGTTGAGAGGCTTGAGCATCAGGCCGTAGATGGCCCAGCAGAAGGCTGCGAGCAAGGAGAGAAGGTCGCCGATGGGGTTCAGCTCCATGTTGAACGACGAGTTGAATATCACAAGCCCCACGCCGAGGAAGGCTATGACACTGCCTATATATGCCCCTCGGCCGGGACGGTTGGTCTTGTAGACAAGCCCCACGAGCAGGACGGTGAGCAGAGGCGGCAGGGCTGTGATGAGCGATACGTTGGTGACGAGGGTGTACTCCAGGGCCACATTCTCGGATATGAAGTAGACCGAGCCGGCCACGAGGCCGCAGCCGAGGAAGAGCAGTTCATCCTTGAAAGAGTTGGAGAGAATCTTCTTGTGGCAGAAGCAGAGCAGAGCCAAGTAGGCAAGCGTGAAGCGGTAGATGTAAATCTCTATCGGGTGGAGACCGTGATCAAGCAGCACACGTGTCGACACAAGCGAGAGGCCCCACGCCGTCACAGTAGCGGCGGCGCACAGGTGGTAAGGCCAGAGGCGGCCTTTGCCCGAAGGTTTATGAGAGTCCATTATAAAAAATTGTGAAACGGAGGCATGGCGCCCCGCCACAAAATTAAGAATTTTCCTCCAAACCTCCAAAAAACACACCCGAAGGGAGAATCGGGAATGGAGAATTGAGAATGGAGAATTAGAAACCCGCTATTTTTGCCGCGAGAGAATTCATAAACATACACTCGGCCCGTGACAGAACGCGAGGCTCAAGCGGGGCGAGCAAAAGGAGACGCCCTTCGGCACAAAGATTGAAATCATGTTCGGCGGGCTTAAAGCGTTCTCCAAAAGGTGTGTTGGTAATTAGAATTATCTTTCCTCCGGCCTCTTCAGCGACAGCACGGACCCCCTTCTCAGCCGAAGATATGAAAGGAGATACAAGGACTCCACCGTTAGCCGCAATGTGCAGCCATCTTGCCTTATTGGCTTCATGTTCGGCCTCCGTATCTCTGCGATGCACCACTACCTGACCCTTAAAAGGATTGTCAAGCAACTGAATGTTGCCATAGGCCATCACCTCCGTTCCCCCAATGCTTATGCGGTTGATGCGTCTGAAGTTTTCCGGGCAGGCTATACGCACACCCAATCGGTATGGATTGGCCCTTATATAATCAAATACCGTCTGGATAGACTTGCCCGGATATATAATACGGTCATGGTAGTCTTCCTTGAATATCGGACAGTCAATGCCGTGGTTGACCCGGGCCTCCTGGATCACAGCATTCTTGAACATTGATATATAATGGCCAAGATGGCGAGGGAGCGGTGCGCAGACATTCACAAGAAAGTGCAGATGGTCAGGCATCACGATATACTGCCACATTTTAAGACTTGGAGATAGTCCTGGCATCTGATAAATCTTTCTTGCTATGATATCTCCAATCGCAGAGCGACGTATCCATACACCAGGAAGCACCCCCGTCAGTTCGCCCCAATATGGCGAGAGGGAGTGCTTGCTTATGGTAATATGATATGACGACAGGCGCTTATAGTCGTGAAATGGCGCTCTTGGCATGGGAAGCGGATAGGGCAACAGCAAGCTGTTGCGTCGGTGGCAAAAAAGATTTTGTGTTTTTAGAAAAACTATTGTTTTTTGCCACCGCAGGGGGTGGCTTGCCACCCCCGTGCAATGGCTGTCGTTTACTTCAGGGTGCCGTCGTTGGCCTCCTGTATCATCTTCTGGTTGGCGGTGATGTAGACCTCGACGCGGCGGTTCTGGGCGCGGCCCTCGGCGGTGGCGTTTGAGGCTACGTAGTCCTGCATGGGAAGGCCCTCGGCCGAGAGACGGGTGGCCGAGACGCCGGAGTTGAGCAGGTAGTTGCGCACAGCGTCGGCACGGCCTGTGGCCACGCGCTCGTTGACGGCGAGTGTGCCGGTGTCGTCGGTGTAACCGTAGATCTGGACGTTGGTGTCAGGGTTGGAGTTGAGCGAGGAGGCAAACTTGCTGAGGCTTGTCTTGGCTCCGGCGCTCAGAGTGGTGCCGTTGGTGGGGAAGAGGATGCCGCCGTCGAAGGTCACCTTGATGGCCTGGAGGCCGTTGGAGTCGGTGGTCTTCTCGATGGTGGCCTGCTTGGCGAGCTCTTCCTCGAGCTGTTTCTGCTGCTGGTCCATCTTGTGGCCGATGAGCGCGCCTGCGCCTGTGCCTACGGCGGCGCCGATGGCCGCTCCGATAGCGGCACCCTTGCCGCCGCCGATGAGGGCGCCGAGACCGGCGCCTACGCCTGTGCCGGCTCCGCCGCCGATGAGGGCGCCCTTGCCTGTCTGGGTCATTGAGCCGCATCCTGTCATTCCCATTCCGAGCACACACACGGCGAGGGCGGGAAGTCCGAGAGTCTTGATGAGTTTCATGTCTTTCCTATGTTAAATAAATTGATGATTATTCTTGCCTAATGTCACACATACCTTCCTATAAGACACGTGCGGCAAAGCAAAAGTTTAGCCGCGGGGGCGTTTTTTCCTATCTTCTCGACATCCCCCAGAGCAGCTTGGAGCTGAGGGTGTCTACAAACGTATGGTCTGGCCTGTGGAGCACCTTGACCGCAAACGGAGCGCGCCTGATGCTGAGGCGGGTGTCGATGGGCAGCACCAGCAGGCGCCCGTCGAGGTTGACGCGATAGGTCTCGGCACGGCTCTGCACCGAGGTCTCTATCACGTGGTTGTCGCTCACCACCAGAGGGCGCATCGTCAGGGCATGCGGCGCCACGGGCGACAGCACCCAGCAGGGGGCCGTGGGCTGGACTATGGGGCCGCCGACGCTGAGGTTGTAGGCCGTAGAGCCCGTGGGGGTGGAGATTATCAGCCCGTCGCCCTGGTAGGAGGCCACGGCGATGTCGTCGAGCGAGGTGTCTACCGTTATCATCGAGGCCGAGTCGTGGCGCAGGATGGCCACCTCGTTGAGGGCATAGGCGGCGCCGGAGAGACCGGTGCGCAGATTGTCGCCCGCGGCCCTCACCTCGAGCAGCGAGCGGGACTCGATGATATAGCGGCCCTCGACAAGGTTGCCGACGACGTCCGGAGCGTCGGCCAGGCTCTCCTCGGCCAGGAAGCCGAGATGGCCGGTGTTGAATCCGATGATGGGTATCTCCTTGGAGCCCACCGCACAGGCCGTGCGCAGGAATGTGCCGTCGCCGCCGACAGAGAGAGCAAAGTCTGCCGAGAAGTCCGGGCCGTCAAAGACATCGTCCGCGTTGAGCACAGCGTCTGACTCGCGCGTCAGCGCGTCGTAGAAGCGGCGCTCGACCGCCACAAAAACGCCATGGCTCCCGAGGCACTCCATGAGCCTGTGTATGCGCCCTATGTCTTCGGCTGTCTGGCGCCGTTTGCCGAATATCGCTACCTTCATTCTCTTGATTTATGATTGGCTGTCGCGGGGCCTGGGCCCTCACACCTCGAGCAGCCTGATGAGGCTGGCCACACGGTCTGACAGACGCTCGTCCACGCTCTCGCCGCCGGCGCCGATGAGGTCTGCCACCTCATAGCCATACCGCTCGAGCGAGCGCGCCACGGCCAGCGGAGAGCGGTGGCTCACCCTCAGCTCGAACACTATGCGGTTTTCCACCTCGAGGGTGTCCGACGTGATGTTGAGGTTGAGCAGCTGGGCGTCCGCATCCTCCACGGCGCGCGCTATGCGCGAGGCGCTGTAGTCGCCCGGGAGACACATGGCCAGAAGCCTCGACGACTCGAGCCGGGGCGGATAGAGCCGGGCGGCGTCAGGGCTCTCGCCCAATGTCAGCGCCCCTTCCGCGGGGCTATGTTGCGCTTTTACGGCCAAAATGTTTCAGTTTTCAGGATTTTCTGAGTAAATTTGCAGTTGAATATCCGCAGGGATGGACAAACCTTGCCACAAAGGTACGAATTTATCCCTAATCCGTCACCCGTCCCCGCATAAAATCTGTTCAAGCATGACAAATCTAAGCGTCAACATCAACAAGATAGCCACCCTCCGCAATGCCCGCGGCGAGAACAACCCGGACCTGCTGAAGGTCGCAGCAGACTGCGAGCGCTTTGGCGCACAGGGCATTACCGTACACCCACGCCCTGACGAGCGCCACATCAGGCGCGACGATGTCTACAAGCTCCGCCCCCTGGTGCGCACCGAGTTCAACATCGAGGGATATCCCACCGAGGAGTTCATGGAGCTGGTGCTGAGAGTACACCCCGAGCAGGTCACCCTGGTCCCTGACGCTCCAGGCGCGCTGACATCCAGCGCCGGGTGGGACGTGGAGGCCAACATGGAATTCCTCACCTCCATAGTGGAACGCCTGCGCGAAGCCGGCATCCGCTCGTCCATCTTCGTAGACCCAGACCCCGAGGCCGTGCGCGCCGCCGCCCGCACCGGGGCAGACCGCGTAGAGCTCTACACCAAGCCTTACGCCGACCTCTACCCCACAGACCCAGCACGCGCCGTGGCCCCCTTTGTCGAGGCGGCCGAGGCCGCCCTGCGCAGCGGGCTCGGCGTCAACGCCGGCCACGACCTCTCGCTCGAGAACCTCGAGTGGTTTCACCGCCACGTCCCCCGCCTGAGCGAAGTCTCGATAGGCCACGCCCTCATCTGCGACGCCCTCTACCTCGGCCTCGAAGAGACCATCGCCCGCTACAAGCAGGCCCTCGCGTAATCCCAATCACAAGCCTACCAAAACCATAAGCCAAAATGTTCCAGCCTGCCATCACCGACACCGCAGCCTACACAGCCCAATCAGCCGCCCCCGCGGCCCAGCAACTCTCCGTCTGGGAGCTCGCGCTCCAGGGCGGATGGATCATGCTGCCCCTGCTGATACTCTCGATCCTCTGCATCTACATCTTCACAGAGCGCGCGCTCGCCATCAGCCGGGCCCGCAAGGACGACGCATCGTTCATGCAGCGCATCAAAGACTATATCCACGACGGCGAGATAGAGAGCGCCCGCAAGCTCTGCTCGCAGACAGACACCCCCTATGCCCGACTCATATCCAAAGGCATCTCGCGCATAGGACGCCCCATGCAGGATGTCCTCGTCACCATCGAGAACACCGGCAACATCGAGATAGCCAAGCTCGAGAAGGGCCTCCCCTGGCTGGCGACCACCGCCGCCGGAGCCCCGATGCTCGGATTCCTCGGCACAGTGGTGGGCATGGTCAAGGCCTTCTACAACCTGGCCGCCGCAGGGACCGCCGCCAACATCTCGGTGCTCGCAGACGGCATCTACGCCGCGCTGGTCACCACCGTCGCGGGCCTCATCGTAGGCATCATAGCCCTCTTTGCCTACAACTACCTCGTGGCCCGCGTCAACAAGGTGATGAACCTCCTCGAGGCCAAGACCATGGAGTTCATGGACCTCCTCAACGAACCCGCCTGACCCTCTCCTCTCCGCGACAATGGCACTCAAACGCAACCACAGCATGATGGCAGTCTTCTCGATGGCGTCCATGACAGACGTCATCTTCCTGCTGCTCATCTTCTTCATGGTCACCTCTACAGTGGTGTTCCCCACCGCCCTGGAGGTCAACCTCCCAGAGAGCTCGCGCCAGACGGCCATCAAGCCCTCGACCAGAGTCTTCATCGACGCCGAGGAGAACTTCTATGTCTCGCTCCAGGGAGCCGAACCCGCGCGCGTCGGGCTCGACAGCCTCGAGACAGTCCTGCTCGGAGCCCGCGCCATGGCCGGCCCCGAGACAGACGACTGCGTGGCCGTCTATGCCGACGAGGAGGTCCCCTACGGGACACTCGTCAAGGTGCTCGACAAGGGCGCCTCGGCCAACCTCCGCATGGTGCTCGCCACCAAGCCCGCCCCCGCCTCGGCAAAGTCAACCGTTAACACCCCCAGGCAGTGACCCCATCCCAGAGACAGCATACAGCGGCGGCCGCGGCCACCCTGCTCTTCCACGCCCTGCTCCTGTGCGTGCTCTGCGCCGTATACCTGCGCTACAACCCCGCGGCAGAGGCCGAGCGCACATGGCCGCCGGCAGACTCTTCCGAGGTGCTCCTCGCAGGCGAGTACGTCATGATGGCCGACGGCGCCGAGGCCGAGACAGCCGAGGTGCCCGAGCCGGAGACCACATCGCCTCCGGCGATGCCCGCGCCCGAGGACGCCCCGGCCGCATCGCCCGACCCAGCGCCCGCACAGTCGCCGCAGCTGACGTCACAGCAGACCTCGCCCGCCAAGGCCCAGCCCAATGCCGACAAGAAGGCCCAAGGCCCCACCAAGGCCGAGCGCGAGGCCGCCGAGCGCAAGCGCAAGATGGAAGAGGAGGAGCGGGCGCGACAGGCCATAGCCAAGCGCGTCAACTTCGGCAAGAGCGGAGCCGGAAGCGGCACAGCCGACAAAGGCTCGCCCGAAGGCAACGCCCCCTCGGGAGCCTCGTCAGGCAAGCCCGGATTCAACCTCAGAGGCCGCACCATAGCCTCGTGGGAGACCCCGCCGTCGGCGCCCGTCGGCACCATCACCGTCACCGTCACCGTCAACCGCCAGGGCGAGGTGACAGACGCCGCCTATCTCTCGGGCTCCGGAGCCGCCGCGGCCAGCACCCCGGCCCGCGCCGCCTGTATCCGAGCCGCCAAGGCGTCGAAGTTCTCCGTAGACCTCAACGCCGCCGCCTCGCAGAAAGGCACCATCACATACCATTTCAAGTAATCGGATTTTCCAATACACCGTTTAAGAAACAAGAAGAATATGTCCATCTGGTTCGAAACCAAAGTACGCTACGACAAGACCATGGAGAACGGCGCCATCAAGAAGGTGACCGAGGCCTACATGGTAGACGCCCTCTCCTTCACCGAAGCCGAGGCCCGCATCTCTGAAGAGATTGCCCACTTCACATCAGACTACACCATCTCGGCCGTGAAAATCACCAAGATATCCGAGATTTTCAACCACTACGAAGGCGAGCGCTGGTATCTCGTCAAGGCCGCATTCATCACCCTCGACGAGAAGACAGCCGTCGAGAAGAAGTCCATCACACAGTTTCTCGTGTCGGCAGACTCGTTCAAGGAGGCCTACGACCACTTCATGGAAGGCATGAAGGGCACCATGGCCGACTTCGAGATCAACACCATACAGGAGACAGCCATCATGGATGTCTACACCGCCAACCTCGCCGCCAAGAAGGCGACCGAAGACTGATGCCTGCGATAGCCTCGCGCCTTGCCGGCCTGCGCCGGCGCATCCCCGGAGACGTCACCCTCGTGGCCGTGTCCAAGTTCCACCCCGCCGAGGCCATAATGGAGGCCTACGGGGCGGGACAGCGCGTCTTCGGCGAGAGCAGGGCTCTCGAAATGGCCGACAAGGCCTCGCGCCTCCCCGCCGACATCGAGTGGCACTTCATAGGCCACCTGCAGACCAACAAGGTTCGCAACGTCGTGCCCCACGCAAGCCTCATCCACAGCATCGACTCGATGCATCTGCTCAAGGCCGTCAACGCCGAGGCCGCCAAGGCCGGACGGCGCGTCAGGGTGCTGATGCAGCTCCACGTGGCCCTCGAGGAGACCAAGTATGGATTCTCGCCCGAGGAGCTCGCCGAGGCCCTCGGCCCGGGCATCTTCGAGGAATATCCTGCCATAGAGTTTGCCGGAGTGATGGCCATGGCCTCCAACGTCGACGACGAGGAACGCATACGCCGCGACTTTGCCGAGGCCCGCGCCTGCTTTGAAGCCCTCCGAGACGGGGTGATGAAAGACAACCCCTCGTTCAGGACCCTCTCCATGGGCATGAGCCACGACTGGCCCATAGCCGTGGCCGAGGGCGCCAACATGATACGCATCGGCACAGACATCTTCGGCGAGAGAGAATACTAATTGAGAATTTAGAATTTAGAATTGGCAATTCTCAACTTAAAGTCAAGAATCGAGATTTGAAAATCGCCATAGCCACCGGAACCAGGGCCGACTGGGGGCTCCTCAGCCCCATAGCACGCGCGCTCGACGCCAGGCCCGACTGCGAGGTGACCGTCCTCGCCACAAATATGCACCTCATCCCCGAGTATGGCAACACCATCGGAGAGGTGATGGCCGACGGCTTCCCCGACGCCGTCAGGGTGGCCATGCCCGCCGACACGGACACGCCGCTGAAAGTGACGGAGGCCATGGCCGCCTGCATGACAGCGATGGGGCGCGAGCTCGAGAGACTGCGGCCCGACAGGATAGTGATTCTCGGCGACCGGTTCGAAATGCTCGCCACGGCCACAGCCGCCCTGATGGCCGGAGTGCCTATAGTCCACATAGCCGGAGGCGAAATCTCGGAGGGCGCCGTCGACGACTCCATACGACACGCCATCACCAAGATGGCCTCGCTCCACCTCACCGCCACCGAGACATACCGCCGCCGCGTCATAGCCATGGGCGAGGAGCCCGCGCGAGTCATCAACACCGGAGCCATCGGCGTCTACAATATGCTCAATCTCCCGGTCCTCTCCAAGCAAGAGCTCGAACAGAGCATAGGCATGGAGCTGACACCCGGCACACTGCTCGTCACATACCATCCCGCCACGCTCGACCCCGAGCCTCCCGCCGTGCGCGTCGGAGCCCTGCTCAGCGCCCTCGACCGGTTTCCGGCGTCCAAGATACTCTTCACATACCCCAACAACGACGCCCGCGGACGCCAGATAATCCCCCTGATAGACGCCTACGCCAAGGCCCGCCCCGAGCGCGTATGCGTGGTGCCCTCGCTCGGACGCCTGCGCTACGCCTCGGCCCTCAGGCTGGTCAGCGCCGTGGTAGGCAACTCTTCGAGCGGGCTCGTGGAGGTACCCTCGGCAGGCATACCCACCGTAGACATAGGCATACGCCAGCGCGGACGCATAGCGGGCGCGTCTGTGGTCCACTGCGGCGACACCGCCAACGAGATAGCCCGGGCCATCACATATGCCCTCTCGCCCGAGGGACAGGCCGCGGCACGCTCTGCCGCCAACCCATACGGAGGCCCCGACACCCTCGCCACGATGGTGAGAGCCATAGCCGAAACCCCCGGCGCGACCCTCCGCAACAAGAAATTCCACGACATAGAATGAACCCTCTCGTCATCATACCGGCCCGCGGAGGCAGCAAGGGCATCCCGGGCAAGAACATCAAGCCCCTGTGCGGACGCCCCCTCATAGCCTATGCCATCGACGCCGCCCGCGCCGTGGCCCCGGACTCGCACATCATCCTCTCGACAGACTCCTCAGAGATAGCCCGCGTGGCCGAGGAGAGCGAGGGCCTCGCCGTCCCCTACACACGCCCCGAGGCTCTCGGCGGCGACAGCGTAGGCTCGCGCGAGGTGATGCTCGACGTCATGGACTGGGCCGACAGAGAGGGCATCGCGTACGACTGTGTGCTCCTGCTCCAGCCCACATCGCCCCTGCGCACAGCCGACGACGTCCGCCGCACCCTCGAGGCCTACACCCCCGAGTGCGACATGGCCGTCACCGTATGTCCCGCCGCGGCCAACCCCTACTACGACTGCTTCGAGACCACACCCGAGGGATACCTCCACGTGGCCAAGGGAGAGGGCCTCATCACCCGACGCCAGGACGCCCCAGAGGCCTGGCAGATGAACGGCGCCGTATATGCCATAAACCCCGCGTCGCTCAGGCAGATGCCTCTCGGAGCATTCCCGAGGCGCAAGCCCGTGGCCATGCCGCGCGAGCGAAGCGCAGACCTCGACACACCGCTCGACTGGATCATCGCGGAAACCCTCATCCAATATGCCCGGGACAATGCTTGAACAACACTCCATATCCACCTCAGCCTCCATACTCGAGGCGCTCCACAGGCTCAACTCGCTCCCCTCGGGCGCATCCATGACCCTCATAGCCATCGACGGCGCCGGACACGCGGCCGGCACGGTGACAGACGGCGACCTGCGCCGCGGACTGCTCCGCGGGCTCCCGCTCGACGCCCCCGTGTCCGAGACCATGCACCGCACATTCCGCCACATCTCCGAGGGCCAGCCCGGCGCCGTGGAGGAGATCAGGGCCATACGCTCGCTCGGCATCCGCCTCATCCCCGTGACAGACGCCGAGGGACGCCTCACCGACATCATCGACACCGACGCCACACCCAACCGCCTCCCCATAGGCGCCATACTCATGGCCGGAGGCAGGGGCGAGCGCCTGCGCCCGCTGACGCTCTCGACACCCAAGCCACTGCTGCGCGTCGGAGACCGCCCCATAATCGAATACAACATCCGTGCCCTCGTGCGCATGGGTGTCAGCGACATAACCGTCACCACCAACTACCTGGCCGAGCAGATAGAGGAATACTTCAGGCAGACGCGCCCCGGGGTCCGGACCGTCCGCGAGCCCTTCGCGATGGGCACACTCGGCTCTGCCACCCTCTGTCGTGTGCCCGAAGAGGGCGACACCCTCGTGATGAACGCCGACCTGCTCACAAACATCAGCCTCGAAGACCTCTACCTCCACCACAGGGCCATGAAGGCAGACATCACCATGGCCGCCATACCCTACAATGTATCGGTGCCATTCGCCATACTCTCCACAGACCATGACAGGCCCATCGTCAACGGACTGAGAGAAAAGCCCTCGTACTCCTACCTGGCCAACGCCGGCATCTACCTCATCTCCAACCGCCTGCTCTCGCGCCTCCCCGCCGGAGAGCGCACAGACGCCCCCGACTTCATCGAGGAAGCCATAGCCTCGGGCGCCACAGTCACATTCTATCCCATCTCCGGGACATGGATAGACATCGGCTCGCCCACAGACTATCAACGCGCCTGCGAACTTATGGAAACTATAAGAGTTGAAAGTTGAAAGACTTTAGTATAAAGATATAAGCCTCTCTCAAACCCAACCCTCGACATTCAACTCCAAACCCTCGACTACAAAGTCTCTCAACTCTCAACGTTCAACTCTCAACTTTCAACTATAAATGGCTGACAGCAACTTCATAGACTATGTCAAAGTCCTCTGCCGCAGCGGCAAGGGAGGCGCAGGCTCGCGCCACTTCCACAGAGCCAAATATGTACCCAAAGGAGGCCCCGACGGAGGCGACGGAGGCCGCGGAGGCCACATCATACTCCGAGGCAACAAGCATATGTGGACCCTCCTGCCACTGAGGTACAGGCGCCACATCTTCGCCGGCAACGGCCAGAGCGGAGGCGCAGGACGCTCGTTCGGCAAGGACGGCGAGGACGTAACGGTAGACGTGCCCTGCGGCACCGTGGTCTTCGACGCCGAGACAGGCGAATTTCTCTGCGAGGTGACAGCCGACGGCGAGGAGGTCAAGCTCCTGAAGGGCGGCCGCGGAGGCCTCGGCAACTGGCACTTCAAGTCGGCCACAAACCGCACCCCGCGCTATGCCCAGCCCGGCGAGCCTGCCATAGAGAAGAGCATCATCATGGAGCTCAAGCTCCTGGCCGACGTAGGCCTCGTAGGATTTCCCAACGCCGGCAAGTCCACCCTCCTCTCCGCCATCTCGGCCGCCCGTCCGAAGATAGCCGACTATCCCTTCACCACCATGGAGCCCCAGCTCGGCATCGTGGAATACCGCGGCGGACGCTCGTTTGTCATGGCCGACATCCCCGGCATCATCGAGGGCGCCAGCGAGGGCAAGGGCCTCGGGCTCCGATTCCTGCGCCACATAGAGCGCAACGCCGTGCTCCTCTTCATGGTGCCCGCCGACGCCGACGACATCAAGGCCCAGTATGACATCCTCTCGGCCGAGCTCGAGAAGTTCAACCCCCAGCTGGCCGACAAACCCCGTGTCCTGGCCATCTCCAAGAGCGATATGCTCGACGAGGAGCTCATGCAGGAGATAATCCCCACCCCTGTCTCTTATACAAATCACCGAGCCCACGAGAC
>JAIDJD010000234.1 GCA_029052375.1 Duncaniella sp.
GTTGAGTATGTGGCGGAGTATACGGCGTCCGGGGAAGGCGTCGAGCAACATCCTGACACACTTGTCGAAGTATTCAAACTGGCCTCGTGTATAGTCGTCTTCCGAGGGGTCGTCGGCGGCGCAGAGATGGGAGAATATCGATGCGGGCACCACGGCGTCCTGGCTCTTGAGCAGGTCTATCACTTCGGGGAGTGTCTCGGCGAGGAAGCCGAGGCGGTGCATACCGGAGTCTATCTTGATATGGACCGGATAGTCTCTGACGCCGAGGCGGGTGGCCTCTGATATGAGTTTTCTGAGAAAGTCGATGCTGTATATTTCAGGCTCGAGGCTGTTGTCGAATAGTGTCTTGAATGTGTCTACCACGGGTTTGAGCACGATGATGGGCAGTGTGATGCCCTCGCGGCGGAGCTGTATGCCCTCGTCATGCACGGCTACGGCAAAGTATGATGCTCCCTGGCTCTGCAGGGTCTTGGCAAGCTCGCCTGCGCCTGCGCCGTAGCCCGAGGCCTTGATCATGCACACCATGCCTGTGACGGGCTTGATTAGCGAGCGGAAGTAGTTGAAGTTGTGCACGACGGCGTCGAGGTTTATCTCGAGCACGGTCTCGTGGCGGCGTGCCTCGAGCATCTCCACTATCTGGTGGAACGGCTGTGACGGAGCGCCTTTGAGCACTATGAGGCGGTCTCGGAAGTCGTCTGGGGTCTTGGTCTTCAGAAGTTCTTCCACAGAGCCGTATGCCTCGGTCTCGGGGCCGAAGGCGTCCTTGCAGGCCAGGGCTGACGGCCCGCAGAGCATCACATTGGCGATGCCCCTCATGCGGCATATGGCGGCCGCCCGGCTGTATGTCTCGGCCACGTCGGCTGTGTCCTCTTCGGTCAGGTCGCCGAGTATAAGGGTCAGTGTATGGCCCGGCGTGATGCGCCTTTCGGCGAAGTCGAGCGCCTGGGCCAGCGAGGCTATGTCTGCGGCATAGTTGTCCCGTATGATGCGGCAGCCGTTGAGGCCTTCGGTGACGTCGAGTCTCGTGGCCACGGGGGTCAGCGACTCCATCCTGTCCGATATGGTCCGGCGGTCTATGCCCATCACGAGCATGAGCGCGAGCGCGCCTATGGCGTTCTCCACGTCGTGGGCCGAAGCGAAGGGTATCTCGGCCGAGCCTTCTGTGCCGTCCCATACATAGTCTATGCGGGTGCGGCCTCGGCTCTCGGACACCCTGCTTATGTAGAGGCGTGCCGAGGGGTCGGACATGGACCACCCCGCCTTGTCCGGTATGTCTTGGGGTATGTGGCGGGCGATGATCTCATTGTCGGCGTTGAAGATGACGGTCTTGCATCCTTTCAGGAGCATGGCTTTCTCGGCCGCCTTTTGGTCTGCCGACTCGAATCCGTCGCTGTGGGCCAGGCCGAGGTTGTTGAATATGCCTATCGTGGGCCTTACAATGCGCTCGAGCCTCTCCATCTCGCCCGGCTCGGAGATGCCGGCCTCGATGATGGCGGCTTCTGTCTCGGGGCCTATTTCCCAAAGCGAGAGGGGGACGCCTATCTGAGAGTTGAAGCTGCGGGGCGAGCGGGCTGTGACGTACGACCCGCGCAACAGCTGGTGCAGCCATTCCTTCACCGTGGTCTTGCCGCGGCTCCCGGTCAGGGCTATGACCGGGATGTCAAACCTGGCTCTGTGGGCGCCTGCAAGGCTCTGGAGCGCGCCGAGCACCGAGGGGACGGCGAGAAAGACGGCCTCGGGATACATGGCCCGGAGCCCGGGAGCCTGCTCGCGGCCGACTGCAAAACAGCGCACACCGGCGCGGTAGAGCGAGTCGATGTAGCGGTGTCCGTCGCCCGAGGGGGTGCGGAGCGCGAAGAAGAGTGTGACGGAAGGGTTGAGGAGCGAACGGCTGTCTGTAAGCAGGCTCTCGATGGTGTATGTCTCAGAGCCGGGGCGCACGTCGGCGCCGATGAGCGAGGCAATCTCTGAAATGCTGTATTTCATCTGTTGAATCTTTGGTATCCCCTTTTCAGTTCGGGGTAGCGGTCGAGCAGTGCGAGCTCTTTAGGCTGATGGTCCCGGGCGGGGCCGCGGTGGGCCAGGCGCGATGTTATGCGCCTTCCGGCGCGGGAGACCTCGTCGGATTCAGGCAGGCAGAAGCTCTTTCTGAAAATCTCGTATATGTATCTGACAGCCTGCGGGGCCGGGTGTTTCATGTCTTCGGCATAGAAACGGTAGTCCCTCAGGT
>JAIDJD010000235.1 GCA_029052375.1 Duncaniella sp.
CCGCCGTCTGCATACTCGAAGAGAGCCTTGAACATACGCGATGCCGCGCCGGAGGCAGGCACAAACTTGCACACCTCGCCGCCGTGGCCGAGATACTCGTGCCAGCGCTCGAGGGCGGCGTCGATATCCTTGTCGGAGAGGCGGAAGATGCCGGCGCCTACGCGGGCCGAATCTTTTATCTTGAGGTAGGGAAATCCGGTGACAAAACGGTTGAGCTGTGCTTCTACGTCGGCTTCGCTTATGCCCTTCTTGGCTATAAGCTCTTTATCTTCAAGTCTTAGCATATAGGTTAAGGTATGAAAAAATGGGGGTATTTTATGTTCGTGCCTCAAAGATACGAATTATTCCCCAACTTTCCCAAAAAAGATTGCACCAAGGCAAACAACGGCATAAAAAATCAGCACAGATATTGCCGGATTTGATAATTATTATTAATTTTGCCATTGCAGACCGCACTTGCAGAAGCCCCGGTCTGGGGTAAAGCGGAGCGGGATGCGAGACATACTCTTTAACAAAGCGTTTATCCGCGCTGATTCTTGACTCTCTGGAATTCTCGCAAAATTTCTGTCAATAGCCAAGGATTGTGCAACGGTAGATGCCCGTGGATATGTAATTAATACATTCGGAGTGTATTCTGCAATACGCTTGTCCGAAAGTATCGGTTATATATACAAGCGTGGGCCTCTGCGTTGCCATTCTGCTATTGATGGGCAATGCGAGAAGCCACAGAGAGAAGGATGGTGACAGATACAGATTCCTACGCTTTTTTAATACCAATCAATAGCCGACGAGGGGAAGACCGAGGCATCACAAATCAACTATGAAAAAGTATTTAGTGGCTGCATCTGTATGCATGGCCCTGCTTTGCACAAGCTGCGGAGTTTCCAGACAGGCTACCGGAAACACCAACATCACCCAGACCGAGGTTGTCCTCGCCAAGAAGAACTACAAGATTGTAGGCATGGTCAAGGGCGAGTCTGCCCAGAACTACTGGTTCGGCATAGGCGGCCTTTCCAAAAAGTCGCTCGGCGAGTCTGCCATGTCCGAGATGTACAAGAACGCCAATCTCAAGGACTCACAGGCCATCATCAACGTCAACGTCAGCTACAAGAACAAGTTCATCCTGATCCACAACCAAGCCAAGGCAATCGCCACGGGCACTGTCATCGAGTTTGTTGAATGATTCCTAAGCCTCAGCTGGCACAAGTCCGTGCCATAAACTGAAGGCTGACGACCAACCCCTTTCCGGGGTTGTATATCCTATTTTTTACCCTTCCTGACCCCTGGGTGGACGGCCGCGACTACGCCCGTCCATCCAGGGGTTTCCTCTGAGCAAGCCATCCCGCGGCATCGGGCCTCGGACAATAAATGGGTCTGCCTATGACATACAGACGTGTGGCGGGATAGAGAGACCCGTCACGTCGCGGCCACGAACGACAAGCGGACAACAGCTCCGAGAATAGCTGTTGCCCGCATATGTATATGTCAGGCTGTATGTCGGAGGGCGATATCAGAGGGTGATGCCGAGCTGGTTTGCAAGGTAACCGAGTGTACCGGGTCTGGGATTGCCATTTTTGTCCGGGTCCATTATATTGCCGTCAAATATATCTGCATGGATTGAACCGTAATA
>JAIDJD010000236.1 GCA_029052375.1 Duncaniella sp.
TTCAATTGGTAAACAATTGGTAAAAACTTCTGATTATTTGTACTCAGAAAGTGATGCCAAATGCACGGGAAAAGTCAAAAAAATTAGGCTGTAATGTCCTGATTTCAGAAGCATTACAGCCTAAATTATTGATTGTCTATCGGATAGAGACTATATCGAATTAGTCCTCTATCGCGGCCTGCGCCGCGGCGACGCGGGCGATGGGCACACGGAAAGGTGAGCATGATACGTAGTTCATGCCGAGCTTGGCGCAGAATTTCACTGAGCTGGGCTCGCCTCCGTGTTCGCCGCAGATGCCTACCTTGAGGTCGGGGTTGGTGGCGCGGCCTTTCTCTACGCCCATCTTCACGAGCTGGCCTACGCCCTCCTGGTCGAGGACTTCGAAGGGGTCGGTCTTGATGATGCCGTGTTCCTTGTAGAATTTGAGGAACTTGGGGGCGTCGTCGCGAGAGAAGCCGAAGGTCATCTGGGTGAGGTCGTTGGTGCCGAATGAGAAGAACTCGGCTACCTCGGCTATCTGGTTGGCCACGAGGGCGGCGCGGGGCACCTCGATCATGGTGCCGACTTTGTAGACTACGTTTTCGCCCTTCTCGAGGAATACCTTGGCGGCTGTCTCGTGGATGATGTTGGCCTGGTTCTGTATCTCTTTGAGCGAGCCTACGAGGGGTATCATGATCTCGGGGTGTACGTCAATGCCGCGGGTCTTGACGGCGAGGGCGGCCTCGATGATGGCGCGGGTCTGCATCTCGGTGATTTCGGGGTAGGTGATGCCGAGACGACAGCCGCGGTGGCCGAGCATGGGGTTGAACTCTTCGAGCGAGTCTACCTTGGCCTTGACTTCCTCGAGCGAGATGCCCATTTCCTCGGCCATCTGCTTCTGGGTTGCGGTCTGGTGGGGTACGAACTCGTGCAACGGGGGATCGAGCAGGCGGATGGTGACGCCGTAGCCGTCCATGGCCTCGAAGATGCCTTCGAAGTCGCCGCGCTGCATGGGGAGGAGCTTGTCGAGGGCGATGCGGCGGCCCTGCTCGTCGGAGGCGAGAATCATCTCGCGAACGGCCTTGATGCGGTCGCCTTCGAAGAACATATGCTCGGTGCGGCAGAGGCCGATGCCCTGTGCGCCGAATTCGCGTGCCTGCTTGGCGTCGCGGGGGGTGTCGGCGTTGGTGCGGACGAGGGTCTTGGTGTATTTGGCGGCGAGGTTCATGATGGCGCCGAAGTCGCCGTCAAGTGTGGGGAGGACGGTGGGTACCTGGCCGTCATATACGTCGCCGGTAGAGCCGTTGAGGGATATCCAGTCGCCCTCATTGTAGACGTGGCCGCCCATCTCTACGGTCTTTTCCTTGTAGTCGACGCGGATTTCGCCTGCGCCGGACACGCAGCACTTGCCCATGCCGCGGGCCACTACGGCCGCGTGTGAGGTCATGCCGCCGCGCATTGTGAGGATGCCCTGTGCCACGGCCATGCCGCGGAGGTCTTCGGGCGAGGTCTCGATGCGGACAAGGATTACCTTGCGCTTTTTCTCGGCCCATGCCTCGGCCTCGTCTGCGGCGAAGACTACCTGGCCGCAGGCGGCGCCGGGAGATGCGGGGAGGCCCTTGGCTACGACCTTGGCGCGCTTGAGGGCGCTCTTGTCGAATACGGGGTGGAGGAGCTCGTCGAGCTTCTGGGGCTCCATGCGCATGAGGGCGGTCTTCTCGTCTATCATGCCTGAGCGGAGGAGGTCCATGGCTATCTTGACCATGGCGGCGCCTGTGCGCTTGCCGTTGCGGGTCTGGAGCATCCAGAGCTTGCCGTCCTGGATGGTGAACTCCATGTCCTGCATATCGCGGTAGTAGTCCTCGAGCTTGTTGGATATGGCGATGAGCTGTGCGGCGCAGTCGGGCATGGTCTCCTCGAGCGAGGGATACTTGTCCTTGCGGTCTTCCTCGGAGATGCCCTGGAGGTCGGCCCAGCGGCGCGAGCCTTCTAAGGTGATCTGCTGGGGTGTGCGGATGCCGGCCACCACGTCCTCGCCCTGGGCGTTGATGAGGTACTCGCCGTTGAATATGTTCTCGCCTGTGGCGGCGTCGCGGGAGAATGCTACGCCTGTGGCGGAGTTGTTGCCCATGTTGCCGTAGACCATTGCCTGTACGTTGACGGCTGTGCCCCATTCTTCGGGTATCTGGTTCATGCGGCGGTAGAGGATGGCGCGCTCGTTCATCCAGGAGTCAAACACGGCGCAGATGCCGCCCCAGAGCTGCTGCCATGCGTCGTCGGGGAAGTCCTTGCCGGTGAAGTCCTTGACGGCGGCCTTGAAGAGCTTCACGAGGTTCTTGAGGTCCTCTACGTCGAGTTCGGTGTCGAGTTTCACACCCTTCTCTTCCTTGACCTTGTCCATGATTTCCTCGAAGGGGTCGATGTCGGTCTTGGACTTCGGCTTCATGCCGAGCACGACGTCGCCGTACATCTGTACGAATCGGCGATAGCTGTCCCAGGCAAAGCGGGGGTTGCCGCTCTTCTCGGCCAGGGAGGCTACGGTAGCGTCGTTCATGCCGAGGTTGAGGACGGTGTCCATCATGCCGGGCATGGAGGCGCGGGCGCCGGAGCGTACAGAAACGAGAAGGGGGTTGGAGGGGTCGTTGAACGACTTGCCTGTGAGGGTCTCGACGTGAGCGATGGCCTCCTTGACTTCCTTTTCAAGGCGCTTCACAACTTCGTCGCGGCCATACTGTGTGTATTCGGTGCAGACGTCAGTGGTAATGGTGAAGCCGGGAGGCACGGGCATCCCGAGGAGGTTCATCTCGGCAAGGTTGGCACCCTTGCCGCCAAGGAGATTGCGCATCGAGGCGTTGCCTTCAGCTTTGCCGTCTCCAAATGTATAAACTCTTTTCATTTTAAGAGGGTTAGATATTGATATATTATAAGCTGTAAATGTCAGAAAGGTTTTTCCAGCTAAGCCGGCCGTCTGGCCTGCACGTTAGGATATGCAAAGATAATGCTTTTTTGTGGCTCTGTCAACTTTTTGCCATATTTTGGCGTAAATTCTGCGAATGCCTGCTTCATTCATATTTAATGGCTCTGGACGGGGGTATTGTGGCTATTATGGCCGAGGGCAGCAGCAGGATGGCAAACGAGAGTGCGGACACAGCGGCGTTGAGCAGGAGCCATGCGCCGGCGGGGAGGGCCATGGGGACGCTGTCGAGATAGTAGGCTTCGGGGTCGAGCGGGAGAAAGCCTGTGGCGCGCTGGAGCAGGATGATGCCTGCGGCCACGGCGTTGCCGGCAAGCAGTCCGAGAAGGAGTATTCTGAGCGTCAGGAGTATGAATGTGCGTCTTATGAGGGCGTTGGAGGCGCCCATGGCTTTGAGTCTGCCTATCATGCCCACGCGCCTGAGTATAAGTATGAAGAGCGATGAGACAAGGGTGAGGCACGAGAGCAGGGCCATGAGGGTGAGGATGACGGCGACGTTGGTGTCGAGCAGGGCGAGCCAGTTGAAGTATAGCGCGGCTGTGCGGTGGATGTTCACGACGGACATCGGCGTTGTCGCGGGGTCGGCGCAGGCGAGGAGCGACAGCTCGGTGACAAGGCGGTCAGACACCATGTCTATATCTCTGTCCGAGCCGAGGCCGCTTATCTCTATGGCCATGGCCGATGAGTCTGGGAGCGAGGCCACCTGCCTGAGCATCGGGAGCGAGGCGTATGCCATGTGTCTGTCGTAGTCTGAGAAGTGGGTGTCGTATATGCCGGCCACCCTGAGCCTGCGCACGCGGTAGATGCCTCCGCCCATGAAGTATGTGTCTATTCTGTCGCCGAGGTCTGCCCCGAGCTTGTCGGCTATAATCCGTGATATCACTATGCTGTAGAGGGTGGAGTCGGCCGAGTAGTCAGGCATGGCGCCTGCGACCAGGTTGCCGGCGATGAAGTCTGAGTCGTATCCGGCGGGGATGCCCTTTATCACCACGCCGGCAAAGTCTTCGGGGGCCTTCATGATGGCGGGCTGTCTCATGGTGGGGGAGACCTTGGCTCCCTCGGGCAGCGAGGCGGCGATGGTGTTCTCGAGCTTTGTCATGTCGAGCCATGACTTGCCGTCGGCGCTGAGGTCTGCCGGGGCGACAGTGACTTCGGCGTCGAAGCCGATTATCTTGTTGCGTATCTCCTCTCTGAATCCGGTCATGACGGATATCGAGAGAAGCATCACGACGACTGAGAGCGAGATGCCCGTGACGGCTACGGCTATGCCTCCCGAGCCGGGACCTCGGTCGGCGCGGAGCGGCAGGCGGCGGGCTATGTAGAGGGCGAGCGACATCAGATGGCGGATTCAGGGTTTGGCATAGGCTGGCCTGACGAGGTGAGGGCAAGCCTGTTGATTTCTCGGAGCTGCCACCAAATCATGGCCGCTGAGACGACTGTGGCGAGAAGGTCTGACACGGGGAATGAGGCCCATACTCCGTTGAGCCCATACTTTGACGACAGTATCAGCAGGGCCGGAATCAGGAATATGACCTGCCTGATGAGAGACAGGAATATGGATGCGCCTGCCTTGCCGAGCGACTGGAACAGCGTCGTGGACACAATCTGAAAGCCTACAACGCCGAAGCATAGCAGAGATATGGACAGGCAGCGGACAGTCTCGCGTATCATGCCGGCGTCGGTCGAGAAGGCCCTTGCTATAAGCCCCGGAGCCGAGAGGCCGAACGCCATGCCGGCCGTGACAATCACGGTCGAGACGGCGACGGCGAGCCAGTATGTGCGCTTGAGGCGGTGGTACATCCCGGCGCCGTAGTTGTATCCGATAATCGGCTGCATACCCTGGCACAGGCCCACCACCACCATCGTCATCAGCGACGTGTATGACGAGAATATGCCGGCGGCGCCCACGGCTATGTCGCCGCCGTAGGTGTAGAGCGACTTGTTGATGATGACGTTGATGAAGCAGGCCGCCGCGTTGACCAGGCTCGGGGCCGCTCCGATGGCCACGATGGGCCATACGATATTCCACCTGAGGCGGTAGAGGCTCTTGTCCCTGCCGAAGACCAGCGTGTGGCCGCGCACAAAGAAGTGGCGCATGACAAATATGGCCGACACCGCCATGGAGATGTCTGTGGCTATGGCCGCGCCCTTGATGCCCCATCCGAGTCCGAAGATGAAGATGGGGGCCAGGATGACGTTGCATCCCGCTCCGATAAACATCGTGAGCATGGCCTTGATGGGATATCCGGATACGCGCATGAAGTTGTTGAAGGTGAAGGCGAAGTTGGTGAGCAGCAGTCCCGGCAGTATGTAGACCATGAAGTCTCGCGCATAAGGGAGCGTGACGGGGCTTGCGCCGAAAGCGCTGAGTATCGGGTCGAGAAAGATGGCAAACAGTGTGATGTATGTCACGGCCAGCAGGGTGAGCAGCACCAGAGCGTTGGACAGGGTGTTCGAGGCGCCCTCGGGGTCTTTGGCGCCGAGCAGAATGGATATTCTTGCCGAGCCGCCCGCGCCTACAAGCACTCCGAGCGCCGCCGACAGGTTCATCACAGGAAATGTGATGGCCAGGCCTGCTATTGCTTCCGGGCCGACGCCCTGGCCTATGAAGATGCGGTCGATGATATTGTAGAGCGACATCACTATCATGCCTACGATGGCCGGGAGGCTGTATCGCCACAGCAGGCGCCCGACGGGCATCCGGCTCAGCTCAGTGAGTTTCTCTTGAGATTCTTGCATATCGTGTATTTGACATAAACAGCGCAAAGGTACAAAAAATAGCGCTGAATATAAAATATGAAAAGCAGGTATAATGGCCGCATCCCGCAATTGCGGATCTTTCCTGAGCGTGAGCCTGGGGTGTGGCGGAGGTGATGTATACCTTGCGCCAGATATCACCTCCGCCTCTGTCTCTGCCTGAGCATGGACATCGAGCGGCCGGAGGACGGGCAGGATTTTGATTTTTTTTCAGCATTTCTGAGAATTGCGGCCGGAAAAAAACGGTGAAATATTTTGGCGATTCGGGATAAATGCGTAACTTTGTGGCCGATTTAGCCATATCGGGCTCGAATAAGCAGAAAGAGAGACGCTCAGCGGCGCCAGACTCCCTCGCCCGATGGTACTCACTTGCAATACAATAAATAAACCAAATGTACGCAATTGTAGAAATTCAGGGACAGCAGTTCAAGGCAGAGCCTGAGAAGTTCCTGTATGTTCACTATCTCGGCGATGCAACCAAAGAAGGCGACACTGTTGAGTTCGACCGTGTTCTCCTCGCTCAGTCCGACGACAACGTTAAGGTAGGTGCCCCCGTCCTCGAAGGCGCAAAGGTAGTCTGCCAGGTGCTCACCCCCCTCGTGAAGGGCGACAAGGTAATCGTCTTCAAGAAGAAGCGCCGCAAAGGCTATCGCCGCAAGAACGGCCATCGCCAGTATTTCACCAAAGTGTTAATCAAAGAAGTTGTAGCTTAACCCCCAAAAATCAGAAGAAGAAATGGCACATAAAAAAGGTGTCGGCAGTTCTAAGAACGGCCGTGAGTCAGAAAGCAAACGACTCGGTGTAAAGATTTTCGGCGGTCAGCATTGCAAAGCCGGTAACATCCTCAAGCGTCAGCGTGGCACAGTTCACCATCCCGGTCTCAACGTGGGTATGGGTAAGGACCACACTCTCTTCGCT
>JAIDJD010000237.1 GCA_029052375.1 Duncaniella sp.
TGGTATGCTGCTGGTGTTTGACGTTGCCGGAGGCGTTGCAGGGGGGAAAGGTGTTGTAGGCTGTCCCGTCCTTGGCACCCGTGCCGTTGCAGTGGTCAGACTTGACAAGGGTGGGCACCTTGATGGTCTTGGTGACGCCCTCGGCTATCTCTCTGAGGGTGAGCTTGACGCGGATGCGGAGGTCTGTGCCCCTGCGCTGACGGCGGCGTGTGCGGCCGCCGGCGCTCTCGAATCCGCCCATGCCTCCGAAGGCGCCTCCGAAGATGTCTCCGAAGTTTGCAAAAATATCTTCCATCGAGAAGCCGCCGGCATGGAAACCGCCTCCGCCGCCGGGGAATCCCTGCGGACCCATGCTGTGGCCGAACTGGTCATACTTGGCTCGCTTTTCGGGGTTGGAGAGAACGTCGTAGGCCTCGGCAGCCTCTTTGAATTTCTCTTCGGCCTCCTTGTCGCCCGGGTTCTTGTCCGGGTGATACTGGATGGCCTTCTTTCTATAGGCGCTTTTTATTGCTTTTTCGTCGGCATTTCTGTCGACTCCAAGCACTTCGTAATAGTCTCTTTTGGCTGCCATTATCGTTGATTGAAATTCTTGTTGGGATGAAGTAGAATGGGGTGTTGGCTGAGCGTCACTGGCCTACGGCCACCTTGGCGTGGCGGAGCACCTTGTCGTTGATGGTATAGCCCTTTGTGGGGGTGTCTATCACCACGCCTTTCTGAGCCTCGTCGGGGACTGGCACCATGGCGATGGCCTCGTGAAGCTCGGGGTCGAAGGGCTTGCCTGTCGACTCTATGGGCTTGACCCCGTTCTGGGCCAGATACTTGACAAGCTTCTGATATATGAGCTCCATGCCCTTGTAGACATCGGCGGCGTCTGTGCCGGCAGATGCCTGCAGCCCGCGCTCGAAGTCGTCCACGATGGGGAGGAGCCCCTTGAGGACGCTCTCGCCGGCGTTCTTGATTATCTCGCTCTTCTCGCGGACAGTGCGCTTGCGGAAGTTGTCAAACTCGGCCATGAGGAAGAGATATTCCTTCTTCTCCTTCTCCACCTGGGCCTGGGCCTCGAGGAGCTGTCTGTTGAGGTTGTCTATATCTTCGAGCTGCGAGTTGATCATGTCGTTGGCCTCGTCTGCCTGCGACTCGGCCTCGCCCCGGGCTTCCTGGACATTGTCAAAGGCTTCGATATCCTCGGCCTCGTTGTGAATCCTGCTTTCGGGACATTTGCTGTTATGCTGTTTTTCTGCCATGAGATTGTTGTTTTGTTCTATTTGGAAAGATGACTGCAAAAATGTTGCCAGACCGGTGTCGGCAGACCCTGTCCATACATAGTCTTAACAAAAGAGAGGGCCAAACGTTCAAACGTCCGGCCCCGCAAGCCAAAGTCAGAGACGAGAGGCAAAGATGTCACATCCGCCGCAGCGTCCGCGGGCCTCTTCTGCCAATTTGTCAGCATCGGCCGCATCTCCGAAGAGACCGAAGACCGCCGACCCCGAACCTGAGAGCGAGGCATACAGGGCCCCCATCGCTGCGATGCCTTTCTTGACCTGGGCTATCATAGGATGGAAAGGGAATATGGAGGGCTCGAAGTCGTTCTTGAGCCTCCCCTGCCATGCGGCCGGGGCGTCGGCAAGGATATCTGTTATGCTCTCGGCCGGCTCGGCGGGTGTGACACGCGAGTAGGCCTGGGCCGTGGGGACGCCGACAGGAGGCTTGACTATCAACACCGTCAGTCCCTCGAGCGAGACCGACGCCGGGGCGAGGGTGGTGCCCGTCCCGGTGCAGAGCATGGGGCGGTTGTATATGAAGAACGGGCAGTCGGCGCCGAGGCGTGCGGCGGCAGAGGCCATGTCGTCATCCGACAGGCCGAGGGAGAAGAGCGAGTTAAGGCCCCGGATGGCAAAGGCGGCATCGGCCGACCCGCCTCCCAGCCCGGCTCCGTCGGGGATAATCTTGCGGAGGAAAATCTCTACGGGGGGCAGATTGTGCTCCTGCTCGAGCAGGCGGTAAGCCTTCATGACAAGATTCTTCTCCGGAGGACAGTCTACGCGGCGTCCGGTGACGGTGAGCGCGGTCTGTCCGGTGCGCGAGGGGACTATCTCGAGGACGTCCTGCCAGGGGACAGGGACCATAACTGTAGATATGTCGTGATAGCCGTCGGGCCGACGGCTGAGAATGTCGAGGCCAAGGTTGATCTTGGCGTTGGGGAAGAGTATCATTAAGGCTTGGATAAAATGAAATCCCGAGCGCCGCGGGGCAGACAGACGCCAGCCTCGCGGCGCTCAGGTTTGTGCAGTGTTAACAATATAATATATGTGTCGTCATTTCTCGCGGGCAAGGATAAGGGCGCTGACCGGAGCCACAGCGAGCTTGCCGCCGCGGGTTGTGGACAGGCCCGAGGCTTTGATCCTGCCGTCCTCGGCCACAACGGTCCAGTCGCCCTTGGGCACCTTGACCTCGCGGGTCTCGGCAGAGCCGTTGAATATCACTTTTATCTCCTTCCAGGCGTCGCCGTTGGCGTTGTCTGTGAGCGAGTATGAGATGAGGCCCGGCTCGGTCTTGTCAAACTTCAGATGCCCGGCCACCTGTTCTGCAGTGGTCATGCGGAAGGCGGGATGCTCGCGGCGGAGCTTGATGAGTTCGGTGTAGTACTCCATCTGGGCGGCGTTGGTGTGCTTGAGGTTCCAGTCGATGGCGTTGATGGAGTCGGGAGACTTGTATGAGTTGTGTAACCCCTACTTGTCACGGAATATCACCGCGCCGGCAAA
>JAIDJD010000238.1 GCA_029052375.1 Duncaniella sp.
GGGCATCAACAAGCTGAAGCGCGAGAAGCCTGCCGAAGAGCCCGCTCCCGCCCCCGCCCAGCCCACCAAGGAAGAACAGCTCCTGACCGAAATCCGCGACCTGCTCAAAGAGCAGAAGAAGTAAGGAGTCTTTTGTTTAAGGTCCGGGGCCTTCTTTAAAGTTGAAAGTCTCAAAGTCGAGAGTTTAAAGAACCCGGGGCCTTAAACCTCAATCAAGCTTTTTGGTCTAATAAGCACAATCAGGCCAATAAGACTTGTCAGACCAATCAGTCCTACAAGACTTATCAGACCAACCTCTCCCCTCCCCCAGTCCAGCCCGGAGCCTCCAGCCAAGACAATGCTATTTTTTCTCTTATAAATCCTTAACAAGACCAATGAAACCAAAAATCCTGATGCTTGCGGCACTGTTTGCGTGCGGCACCCTTGCCGACCATGCCGAAAGCCTGCTGACCACCATCGTGGACGGCGTCCCCGAGACGAGAGAGCTGGTCAGAATGACCTTCGACTCCAAAGACCCCGACACCGTGACACTCCACTTTGCCGACGCCTCGACACTCGACGCCGACATGAGCCTCGTCAGCCTGCTGTACGACCACTCGGGCAGCACTGCAATCGAAGATATCACAGCTGAGTCCAAGGCCAGGCCCGGAGTCTACAACCTCAAGGGCCAGCGCGTGGCCGACAAGGCCGAAGGCCTCGTCCCCGGCATCTACATAATCAACGGACAGAAAACATTAGTGAAATGAGACGCATATCCACACGCACAGCCATGAGGACAGCGGCCGCCTCATTCCTCACATTTGCGCTCGCCCTCGCCGCACAGGCCAGGACATGGGACTTCTCGACACTCGGCGAGGCCGACAAGGCCAACCTCAACGCCGACGCCGCCGCATGGAAATACGAGACCAGCAACAACCGCTGGCTCAACCAGACAGGATACACCGCCGAGCCGCTCAAGGCCAACGGACGGAACATAGCACTGACAGACGGCCTGCTGTTCACAGCCGCAGCCGCAGACTATATCCGCATCGACGACAAGAAGAAATCTGTCACCCTCAACAAGAAAACAGCCAAGTTCACAATCCCCGGGCTCAAGGCCGGCGACGTGGTGGTGGTGACCGCACAAAGCTCCAGCAGCACCACTCCCCGCGCCCTGAGCGCCTCCAACCTCACCGTCACCAAGGGCTTCACCCAGACCACAGACCGTGTGGACAACACCGGCACAGTGACAGCCGACGGCGACGTAACCATCACCGCCACTGACGGCGGATGCTACGTCTATTCTGTCAGAGTGGACGGCGAGGGAGGCGGAGACCCCAACCCGCCCGCCGGAGACCACGCCGTGAAGATGAACACCGCCGTCAACCAGATGGTCATCTCCACATCGGGCAACGACGTCAAGTATTACAACACAGCCGATATCGCCTCTGTAGACTTCGACAAGGCCGACGGCTCGGCCACTGTCACCCCCGTCCAGGGCGAATGGACAGACCGGTATCTGCGCAACATCACATCCCTCAAGTTTGCCAAGGCCGAGGCCACAGCGGGCGACGGCGAGATAACCAACTCTGGCGTCAACATCACCGAGGCCAAGGGCTGGATGGAAAGCCTCTACGCCAAGTGGACACTCGACGAGAAACACTCCAGCTATCGCGTCTATGTCAAGGGCGGCGACTATGCAGACTACACCCCCGTAGACCGCGAGCTCGTCCGCAGATATCCCTCATACGGGCGCGTGGACATCCCCGGCCTCCCCGCAGGCAGATATACCATAAAGGTGGTGCCCGTGGCCAACGGCCAGGAAGACCCCTCGCAGGCCTCCGTGGCCGCCGACATGGCCGTGGCCCCGCACGACCGCTCTGGCTTTGCCTTCAAGGGCGCACAGCCCGGCGCATACGACACCGACGGACGCCTCAAGAAGGGCGCACGCGTGCTCTACATCACCAAGGACAACGCCAAGACCGTCTCGCTCGAGATGACCGTAAGCAATAAAGGCACTACCGAGACCCGCACAGGCATCCAGAACATCCTCCAGGCCTACGAGAAGGGCGTTGAGGACAGACCCCTCGCCATCCGCTTCATAGGCAAGGTGAGCGACGCCGACACAGACAATCTCCTCGGCGACAAGGGCGGTATGCAGATCAAGGGCAAGACAGCCGACTTCATGACCAACGTCACCCTCGAGGGCATAGGCGACGACGCCACGCTCCACGGCTTCGGCCTAGTCATCTTCAAGGTTGCGGGCGTAGAGGTGCGCAACCTCGGCTTCCTCTGGTTCAAGGACGACGGATTCTCCCTGAAGACCGGACACCACGTATGGGTACACCACAACGACCTCTTCTACGGCCAGCCCGGCTCGGCCTCAGACCAGGCCAAGGGAGACGGTACCCTCGACGTCAAGGACAACTCCCAGATGGTGACCTTCTCGTACAACCATCTCTGGGACAGCGGCAAGGCATCGCTCTGCGGCATGAAGAGCGAGAGCGGGCCCAACTACATCGACTATCACCACAACTGGTTTGACCACAGCGACTCGCGCCATCCCCGCGTGCGCACGATGTCTGTACACGTCTGGAACAACTACTACGACGGCGTCTCCAAGTATGGCGTCGGAGCGGCCATGAAGTCCAACGTGTTCGTGGAGAACAACTACTTCCGCCACACCAAATATCCCGTCCTGACAGCCATGCAGGGCTCTGACCTCAAGGGCGGCAACCCCAAGGGGACATTCTCAGGCGAGGACTCGGGCGTCATCAAGTGTTTCGGCAACATCTACACCGAAGGCTCGGCCATACCTGTAGACTACCGCACCAACAACACAGACTTTGACTGCTACGAGGCCGAGAGCCGCAACGAGACAGTGCCCCAGTCTGTCAAGGGCAAGCAGGGAGGCCGCACCTACGACAACTTCGACACAGACGCCGCAGTGATGCACACCTACACCCCCGACCCCGCGGCAGACGTGCCCGCCAAGGTCAAGGGCTACTACGGCGCCGGACGCCTCAACAAGGGCGACTTCTCGTGGGAGTTCGGCCCCTCGGAAGACACCAACTACAGCGTCATCACAGCGCTCTCCAATGCCATCAAGGCATATCAGAGCACACTGGTAGGCATATTCGAGTGATGCTCAACAGTTAAAAAATCATAACAACGAGGCGGGGAATGTCACTTTTCTCCGCCTCGTTCCGTCTAAAAATATAATAAGCATCACGTATCAGCCGACAATAGACAAATCAAATAAACATTAATCTCAACCCCAAGACAATGAAGAAATTCTTCAGCCTCACGGCGCTTATGCTGGTCATGGCCATGTTCATGCCCCTGGCAATGCGCGCACAGGGGATGCCCGAACTGCCCGTAGACCCTGACGTGCGCATCGGCAAGCTCCCCAACGGGCTCACCTACTACATCCGCCACAACGAGTATCCCAAGGGACAGGCAGACTTCTACATAGCGCAGAACGTCGGCTCGGCCCTCGAGCAGGACAACCAGCGCGGCCTGGCCCACTTCCTCGAGCATATGTGCTTCAACGGCACCACCAACTTTCCGGACAACCTGCTCCGCGACTGGCTGGAGAGCATAGGCGTCAAGTTTGGCTACAACCTCAACGCCTACACCTCTATCGACGAGACCGTCTACAACATCTCCAACGTCCCCGTGGCACGCGAGAGCGTCCAGGACTCCTGTCTCCTCATCCTCCACGACTGGGCCAACGACCTGACCCTCGCCCCCGAGGAGATAGACAAGGAGCGCGGTGTGATACATGAGGAGTGGCGCCGCTCCAACGTGGGCCAGATGCGCATCCTCGAGCGTATCCTCCCCGACCTCTACCCCACCACCAAGTATGGCCACCGCCTGCCTATCGGCACTATGGAGGTCGTGGACAACTTCCCCTACCAGGCCCTCAGAGACTACTATGAGGCATGGTATCGCCCCGACCAGCAGGCCGTCATCGTCGTCGGCGACATCGACGTAGACCGCATCGAGGGCAAGATCAAGGAGATGTTCTCGTCCATCGAGATGCCCGCCAACGCCCCCGAGCGCACCTACGAGCCCGTGCCCGACCACAAGGGCACCCTCTATGCCATCGGCTCTGACCCTGAGATGTCTGCCCTTGTGGGCTCGCTCATGTTCCTCTCCGACCCCGCCAAGCGCGAGGAGAAGAACAACATGATGTACCTCATGAGCAAGTATATGGAGCGCATGATATCGATGATGATCAACAACCGCTTCAACGAGCTCTCCTCCAAGCCTGACGCACCTTTCGCAGGCGCCAGCGCCTCCTTCGGCGAATACTTCGTGGCCAAGACCAAGGACGCATTCTCCACAGAGGTCGTAGCCAAGGAGAAGGATATCATCGAACCCCTCAAGGCCCTCTATCGCGAGGTGCTCCGCGCCAAGCGCGGCGGATTTACCGTCGGCGAGTACGAGCGAGCCCGCGCCGAGTTCCTCTCTCAGCTCGAGAAGGAGTACAACAACCGCAACACCGCCGAGACCCGCACTTACGTCAAGCAGTATGTCGACAACTTCACCGACGGCGAGCCCATCCCCGGCATCGAGGTGCTCTATCAGATCTACAACCAGATAGCCCCCATGATACCCGTCGACGCCATCAACCAGGCCCTGCCCCAGCTGATCACCGACGACAACCGCGCCCTGATGATACTCTCGCCCGAAGGCGAGGGCTACAAGCTCCCCACCAAGGAAGAGGTGGCAGCCGCGCTTGCCGAGGTTGACGCCGAGAACATCGAGGCATTCGTGGACGAGGTCAAGGCCGAGCCCCTCATCCCCGTGGCTCCCGTGGCCGGCAAGATTGTCAACGAGGCCAAGAACGCCGTATGGGGCACCACAGAGTGGACCCTCTCCAACGGCGCCAAGGTGATAGTCAAGTCCACCAAGTTCAAGGAAGACCAGATACTCTTCGGCGCATGGTCGCCCGTGGGCTTTGCAGGATACTCGGACGAGTATGCCAACACCATCATCTCGCTCCCCATCCTCATGACATCCAACGGCCTGGGCACATACACCAACACAGACCTCCAGAAGTACACCGCAGGCAAGCAGGCCTCCGTGTCGCTCGAAATCAACGGATACTCCACAGAGCTCGACGGCTCTTCCACACCCAAGGACCTCCCCACCCTCATGGAGCTTGTCTACATGACATTCAAGGACTTCCAGTACACCCCCGAAGAGTTCCAGGCCCTGCAGAAGGCATACTCAGGCATGATAGCCAACCAGGAGAAGACCCCCGAATACCAGTTCGGCAAGGTGCTCCAGGCAGACCTCTTCAAGTCGGCCAAGCGCCAGGCCCTCTCGGCCGAGGTGTTCAACGCCGCCTCGCGCGAACAGCTCCTCGAAATGGCCCACGAACTGACGGCCAACGCCGCAGACTACACCTTTGTCTTCGTAGGCAATGTTGACCCCGACGCTCTCCGCCCCCTCGTGGAGACCTACATAGCATCGCTCCCCTCAACCGGCAAGGCCACAGACGCCAAGCCCGCCTACGACCCCGCTCTCTTCTTCACCACAGGCACTGAGACCACCACCCACACCTACCCCATGGCCACACCCCAGACATATGTGGCCATCATAGAGGTGGCCCCTGTGGAATACACCGTGAAGAACTCGCAGATAGCCTCGATAGCCGGCCAGATACTCACCAACCGCCTGCTCAAGACTGTCCGCGAGGATATGGGCGCAGTCTACTCCATCGGCGCCAGCGGCTCGCTCAACCGCCAGGGCCTCACCCCGGCCACACTGCTCACACAGTTCCCGATGAAGCCCGAGATGAAAGACCAGGTGCTCGACTTCATCAAGAGCCAGTTCAAGGCCATGGAGTCTGACATCACTCCCGAAGAGCTCAACCCCGCCAAGGAGTACATGGCCAAGAACTACACCGAGAGCAAGGAGAAGAACGGCCCCTGGAAGGCCTCGCTCCAGGGCTACATCATCAACGGCGTCGACACCTTCAACGGCAATGTCGAGACCCTCTCGACCATCACCGTAGAGGATGTCCAGAACTACATGAAGGCCCTCAACGGCGCCGGCAACTACCGCATCGTCATCCTCGACCCCGAGAAGTAAGCCATCCATAACTTCCCAAATATCAATCCCCGCATCCGCCTGACGGCAGATGCGGGGATTTTACATTTAAAGCTTCTAAGCTTCACAAAGGCTATATCCCTAGCGCCAGTCTGTTCTATGACATAAAAGCGCTTGGGATATAGCATATTTTTTCATATCTTTGCGAAAATAAGGCAAGTTATGAGCGGATTCTTGAAAATAGCGGGTGACTATACCGAGTGGAACATTTACAAAAAATCTGTAATTATATGCGACGTGACAGAAATGTTTATCTCAAGAGCGTTGCCAAGAGGTTGTCGTACTATTGACCAAATGCGCCAGGCCGCCAGATCTTGTAAACAAAATATTGTTGAAGGGGCAAGCGACCTGACTGTATCTGCAGAAATGTGCATCAAACTATTAGGCGTAGCCCGAGGTTCTGTAAGAGAACTGCTTGAAGATTATGGAGATTACTTACGCCAGCATAAACTTGAAATATGGAGCAAGGATGATGAACGCACTGCCAAGACACGCATATACTGCATAAAAAACGACAATCCGTTTGAGTTTGTAGAGAAATGCGAGCAACGTTCAAATGAAACGGTGGCCAATATTATGATTACCCAAATCAGACAGATGGATGCTATGCTTGCCAAACTGCTTAAAATGCTTGAGGAAAGATTTATAGCTGAAGGGGGAATAAAAGAGGCTATGACTAATGCTCGAAGACAAAAGAGAGGATATTGATTTTATAAATCTTATAAAATTTATATATTCAGCTGAAAATCAGCACAGCTACGCAGGTGCCGGGTTCGGGGTAGTGGAGCGCGTAGGTGTGGCCAAGGGCATGGGCGTGGTTGAAGCCGGGGACTATCTCTATGTCGGCGAGCGGGAGGCCCGGGGTGCGGGCGGCTTTGTAGACAGCTTCCTTGGCGGTCCAGGCCTTGAGCAGGAGCGAAATGTCGTCCGCGGGGATGAATCCGCGCTCGTTCTCTGACAGGAATTTGCGGCTGACTCTCATCAGCTGTGGGCGAGGCGTCTCTATATCTATGCCTATGGCCATGACGCCCCGGGCGACGACAAGGACACACTCCCGTGCCGAGTGGGAGAGCGAGTAGACCGTGCCGGCCGGAGCCTGCGGTATCCACGGGGCACCGTCGGGATGGTGGAGCAGTTCGGCTTCCTCTCCGAAGACTTCCCTGACGAGGCTCAGCGAAGCGGCACGCTCTGCGGCGCGGCGCCCCTCGCGGTCGGTCTCGGGCAAGGTCTGTCGGAATATCGAAAACATCATGTCAGGGGGGCTATCGCAGGCCGTTGAGCATTACGGTCATGTCTCGCCGCACGGCGTCGACCACGGGGGCCACCGAGTCAGGGTCGGTGTGCTGGGGGACGCTGATGTAGAGCGTGGCCGAGAGGATGCGGCCGTCTCCCCCGGTGGCCACGGCCTGGACGGGCGTGGTGACAGAGGATGGGGTGAGCGTCAGCAGACACTCCCACCCTGCGGGATTGGTGAATTCAAGGCGTTGTGTGGGGAGGCCTCCGGTGTTCAGCGTGATGCGCTGGAGGCGGTTGGCCACGGCGCCGTGTATCTCTCCCAGGCGCAGTCTGTTGAGCGTCAGGTAGATGCGCGCCGAGGGGAATGTGGGATACGAGATGTCTATCCACACGCCGTCCTCGCGCTGTGTCTCGGCTGTGACGGCCCCGCTGTTGACCTGCATGGCGACGCCCTCGGCCGACACCTCGCGGTAGGCCGAGTCTGGCATCTCTATCCTGTGCCATGCTGTGGGCAGGGGCTTGGGCCTCTCCTCTCTGGCGCCTCCACACGAAGCGCAGAGCAGGCTCAGCCCTATGGCCGCGGCGAGCGGGAGACAGCTCCGCATCAGCGCTCGGCCTGGGGTTGGTCGGCGGGGGCGGTGTCGAGCACCTTGACGCGGACGTTGACTATGCGGTGCTGGCGCACCGAGAGCACGAGGAAGCGGCATCGGCCGTAGGCGAGCGACTCCTTGTCCTTGGGGAAGTCTCCCTTGATGGCGAGGAGCATACCCGCGAGGGTGTCACAGTCTTCGGTGACGGCCTCGTAGTCTTTCTCGTCGAGGTCCGTGATGCGGAAGAAGTCGTTGAGCAGGGTCTTGCCCTCGAACACATACGAGCCGTCCGGCAGACAGCGGTAGGTCTCCTCCTGCTCGTCATACTCGTCGTCGATGTCGCCGACAATCTCTTCGAGCACATCCTCGAGGGTCACAATGCCCTGTGTGCCGCCAAACTCATCTATGACGATGGCCAGGTGGACGCGGCGCGAGCGGAAGTCCTCGAGCAGGTTGTCTATCATGCGCGATTCGGGCACGAAGTAGGGCTCGCGCATCAGCTCCTGCCACCTGAATCCGGGCTCTTCCTTGCGTCCGACATACGGGAGCAGGTCGCGCGAGTAGAGGACGCCCTTGATGTTGTCCATAGAGCCTTCGCAGACAGGCAGGCGGGCAAATCCGCTCTCTATCACTACCTTCATCACCTCGGGGAATGTCAGCCCGACGTCAAGGCCGGTGACGTCCACGCGCGGGGTCATCACCTCGGAGGCTGTCGTGTCGCCGAACTTGAGGATGCCTTCGAGCATATCCTTGCTCTGCGAGTCGTCGACGCCCTCGGCTATCTCGAGCGCCTGGGAGAGGTCGTCTGTGGTGACGGCCACTTCCTTCTTGGAGACTACCTTGTGGACTATCACCGAGCTCTTCTCGAGCACGGCCGAGAGGGGACGGAAGAGCCTGACCATCATGCCGAGGGGGCCGGAGGCCATCTTGGCCCAGCCGAGGTTGTTGGAGTTGGCATAGAGCTTGGGCAGTATCTCGCCGAACAGCAGGATGAGGAACGTGAGAAGCACCGTCTGCAGCACGAAGCTCCACAGCTCGCTCATGCCCTCGAAGACGGGGCCGAGCGCAAAGTTGCAGAGCACTACGATGGTGACGTTGACAAGGTTGTTGGCTATGAGGATAGTGGCCAGCAGTCTGTCAGGTTTCTCTATCAGGTGGAGCACCCGCCGTCCGTTGTGGCTCTCTTCGAGCTCGTCGCACTGCACGGGCGAAAGTGAGAAGAAGGCTATCTCGCTGCCGGAGACAAAGCCGGAGACAAAGAGGGCCAGGATGGCCAGGATGAGAGCCACGGCCTGAGGCGTGCCCATGTGGGACACCATGCAGGGGACCAATGTGTTGAAAATCTCAGCGAGAGTGTTCGCGGCCATCTCTGCGGCCGGTAAAGGATCTGTGTCCAAGAGGATGGGGAGGTTAGTGAGACATAAGGGGAGAGAGAGCGCTGTGTTTGCGGGTGCAAAGTTAGCGAAAAAAGTTGAAACGGCAAAGCGGCGGCTCCTATCCTTTGCGCTATCCTTTGCGCGACGCCGTGAGGCCGGAGAGGAAGCCTATGGCCGCCACTGCCGCGGCCGTCAGCAGGACGTCCGGGAGGGCAAGGCGGCACGGATAGCTCAAGACCGACATCTGTGTGTGGTCTCCGCCGAGCGAGATGATGCCGAGATGCTGCTGCAGCAGGCTGAGGATGACGCCCGCGGCTATGCCCGCGGCGCCGCCGACAGCGGCTATGAGCAGGCCCTCAAGCATGAATATGCGGCCCAGAAGGGCGTCAGAGGCTCCCATGGCGCGCATGATGTGCATATTGCCGGCCTTCTCTATCATCAGCATCGACATGGTGGAGAGTACGTTGAACGAGGCCATGACAAGCACGAAGATGAGCATGGCGAATGTGATCCACTTCTCTATCTCTATCATTCTGTACGAGTCTTCCTGCTGGCGCAGGCGGTCGGCCACCTCATATCCGTCTCCGAGCATGGCGCGGAGACGTGTCTCGGCCTCCTCCGGGTCGGCTCCGGGAGCGAGGGCCACCTCTATGGCCGAGGCTTCGGAGGCATAGTCGAAGAGACGCCGGGCCGAGGAGAGGGGGACGACGACGCGGTCTGCGTCGGTCTCCTGCTCGTTGGTCTGGAACACTCCGCAGACCAGGAGCGTGTCTGTGACAAAGGCGCCTATGGGCAGGGCCGGATTGACGCGCCCGAGGCGGCGGGGGGCCGTGAGGAGCAGGGGGCGCTCGAGCGAGGGGCGCGCACCTGAGGCGACGGCGGCGCCGACGCTGAGCAGGGCCAGCGAGTGGCCGTAACGCTCGCGGCAGACGCTGTCGGGCTCGTCGGCCATGACGCCGTCTATCACGGTGGACATCAGCCCGGTGACGGCCGAGTATCCCTCGGGGACACCCTTGACGGTGACGGGTATCTGGGCCTCGCCGCTGATGGCCAGCGCCTTCTGTTCGAGCACGGGCGCGGCGGCCCTGACGTCTGCGAGGCCTGCGACGGCGGCGGCCACGGAGTCGGCCGAGAGGATGACGCGGCCGTCAGCCGGCGTCACGAGCAGGTCGGGGTCTATGGCCGAGAGGCGGTCCGAGGCGAGGTCGCGAAATCCGTTGAACACAGACAGCACGCAGACCATGGCCATTGCCGCGACGGCAATCCCGGCCATGGAGATGAGCGAGATGACATTGACGGCGGTGTGGCTCTTGGGCGAAAAGAGATACCGCAGGGCTATGCGCAGGGACAGCATCATGGATGGTCTTGGAGTGGATTTTGAACAGACGGGACGGGCATATGAAACGCCGGGACATCGCGCTGGCGTCGTCCCGGCGTTGTGTGGTATAGCCGCTTATTTCTCAAGCAGTTTGTCGATATTCTCGATGTAGTCGAGAGAGTCGTCTATGTAGAAGCTGAGTTCGGGGCACTTGCGCAGCTGGAATCTCACCCTCTGGGCAAGCTCGTACCGGATGGTCTTGGCCGAGGCGTTGATGCCTGAGAGAATCTCGCCGCTCTTCTCCGTGGGGAAGATGGAGAGGTAGACGCGGGCTATGCTGAGGTCGGGCGAGATGCGGACGGCGCTGACGCTGACCAGGGTGCCGTGGGTCTTTGCGGTCTGGAGGCGGAATATCTCGCTGAGGTCCTTCTGCAGGAGCCTGGCTATCTTGGCTTGACGTGTTGTTTCCATAAGTTTTTGCTTTGATTTTTCAGTTACAACGCTCAGGCCCGGCCGTTAGTTGATGATGTCAAAGCCTGTGTAGCGGCGCAGGCACTCGGGGACCACGATGCCCTCGGGGGTCTGGTTGTTCTCGAGCAGGGCGGCCATGATGCGGGGCAGGGCGAGGGCCGAGCCGTTGAGCGTGTGGCAGAGGCGGGTCTTCTTGTCCTCGCCGCGATAGCGGCACTTGAGGCGGTTGGCCTGGTAGGTCTCGAAGTTGGAGACGCTCGACACCTCGAGCCATCGGCCCTGGGCGGCCGAGTAGACCTCGAAGTCGAAGGTGATGGACGAGGTGAAGCTCATGTCTCCGCCGCAGAGACGGAGGATGTGCCAGGGGAGGCCGAGGCTCTCGAGCAGGCCCTGGACATGGTCTTTCATCTCCTCGAGGGCGGCATAGGAGTCTTCGGGCTTCTCGATGCGGACTATCTCGACCTTGTCGAACTGGTGGAGGCGGTTGAGGCCGCGCACGTCCTTGCCGTAGCTGCCGGCCTCGCGGCGGAAGCAGGCCGAGTAGGCACAGTTCTTCTTGGGGAGCTCGGCGGCGGGGATGATGACGTCGCGGTAGATGTTGGGGACGGGCACCTCGGCGGTGGGGATGAGGTAGAAGTTGTCCTCGCCTACATAGTACATCTGGCCCTCCTTGTCGGGG
>JAIDJD010000239.1 GCA_029052375.1 Duncaniella sp.
CGTGGGCTCGGAGAGGTGTATAAGCGACAGGGGCATTATGACATTTTGCCAAAGGGGCTGTCATGCAGACGTATAATCTTCCGCTATTTTCAATCTTGCCTGTCCCGGAAAGAAAATCCGCAGGGCACGGTGCCCTGCGGATTAAGGGTATGCAGCGGCAAGTCCTTCGCTACAGGCTCTCGCGGAGAATCTCTATTACCTCCGAGCGGTCAAGCATCTTATAGCCTCCGGTCATGAAGAGAGTTGCATCGGCTATGCCTTCGAGCATAGAGGGGGTTACACCGAGAGAAGCAATATCTGATGCCGCGCCGATTTCCTTGATCCATGCCGCGAGTGCATCTATGCCCTCCGATGCAAGCTGTTCGTTGGTCTTGCCCTCCGAAGGTATTTCCCACACCACTCTTGCAAAACGAGCAAAGCGGTCAATACCATATTTCATTATGTGGCGGTAATATGCCACCGACACGCCGGAGAGCGTCATGCCGTGGGTAGCGTCGGTATAGGCGCTGATTGCATGGCCTATCATGTGTACCTCCCAGTCTTGCGGCTTACCCTCGCCTATAAGGGTGTTGAGAGCCCATGTCGCGCTCCACATTATGTTTGAGCGGGCTTCATAGTCTTCGGGATTCTTGATTGCCGCCCGGCTTGATGCAATGACCGAACGCATCAGTCCCTCTGCGAGATAATCGGAAACGGAATCGTCGTCGCCGGAGAAATACGGCTCCATGATGTGGCGCATCGTGTCGAAGATTCCGGCCACCATCTGTCGATGGGGCACGGTGAAAGTATAGCGCGGATTCAAGACGGCGAATTTAGGCATTACCTCAGAGCCGAACACCTTGCCAATCTTTATATCTTTCCCGCGATTGGTGATGACGGAGCCTCCGTTCATTTCAGAACCGGTTCCGGCCATTGTCAGGACTGCACCGACAGGTATTATTCTCTCTCCGGCCTTGGGGTCGTCCTGCCTAACCCAAAAGCGTTCCCAGGCATCGCCGTCATACCATGCCGACACGCTGACAGCCTTGGCATAGTCGATGGTCGAGCCTCCGCCAACGGCGAGAATGAAATCCACATTGTTGTCGCGGGCTATCCTCCGGCCTTCATTGAGTTTGTCGACTGTCGGATTGGGCATCACGCCCGGAAGCTCCACCACCTCTTTTCCAGACGCCTTAAGAGCGGCCATGACATCGTCATAGATGCCGTTGCGCTTGATAGAGCCGCCTCCGTAGGTCAGCAAGACTTTGTTGCCGAAACCTTTCAGAGCATCGGCAAGATTTTTCTGAGCCTCATCACCGAAATAAAGCTTGGTGGGATTGTCATATTTGAAATTTCCTAACATATTATTATGCTCAATAGATTATTGGATGTTTTTTGCTTTGAATCACCGTATTGCCGTTTTCTTGCCATTGATTATATAAATGCCGGGCACAAGAGGACGACGCGTTATCAGACGTCCCGCCAGGTCATAGACTTCATCCTCGGCCTTGTCGTCAACAATCACCTCGTCAGTCTCCGAAAAAGCCGAAAGCGACAATTCCACATCTACACTGCCTGTGCCGAGCCACGATATGATATTCGATGCAACAGCACCGTCAATCGTGCCGAGCCTTGTATATGACCACGAATTGTACCCTTAGAAAATCACCAACTGACGGCCCTGATAGAGCATGATGTCGCCCGGCTGTGCCGTAATCTGCGAATTGAAAGTCGGCAACGGCATAGGCAAGTCGCCCACCTTCTCCCAGCCTCCGTAATCGTGCATACTTATCGTCGCGGGGCCGTCTGCAAGCATCCTGCATAGAGCCTCAGAGGCCGCGTTGTCGGCAAGGACAGCAGTGCGTGTCACGCCATTGGCGGTGATATACAATTTATTCTGAGCCTGTGTCATAATCCAGCTTGTCAGTAAAATCATTAAACCAATCAGAAGAGACCTCATACCTGTGTCATAGTCATTTTGCGCGGATAAAAAATGTTCCGTAGAAGAGCTG
>JAIDJD010000024.1 GCA_029052375.1 Duncaniella sp.
TTCTATTAATCCTATCTCATCTCACAGCCTCCATGGGCGGCCTGGGCCGACGGTGGCTGTTGTGTCGGGGGTGATGCCGGCGGCGGGGCTGGCTGAAGGGGTCAGAGGGGTGACGGTGGCCGAGGTGAGGCGGCCGTCGCGCCATTCCATATCGACAGTGTAGCCGCCGCGGGCTCTGAGGCCCTTGACCGACCCGTCTTTCCACTCGGCAGGGAGAGCCGGGAGCAATCTGATGACGCCGTCATACGACTGGAGCAGCATCTCGGCCACACCGGCCGTGCCGCCGAAGTTGCCGTCTATCTGGAATGGCGGGTGGGCGTCGAGAAGATTGGGATACGTGCCTCCGCCAGTCCGGCGCCCCTCGCCGCGATAGCCGTCGGGCGAGACATACCTGAGCAGGCGCCTGAACATCCTGTATGCACCGCCGGCATCGCCGAGGCGGGCCAGCAGATTGACGCGCCATCCCGTGCTCCACCCCGTAGTCTTGTCGCCTTTGATCTCGAGCGAGCGGGCCGCCGCGGCGGCAAGCGCCGGATCGGCGCCGGGCGAGATGTGGAGGCCGGGATAGAGGCCGAAGAGATGAGACTGGTGGCGGTGGCGCGGGTCCTTGTCCTCCCAGTCGTGATACCACTCCTTGAGATTGCCCTTCTCCCCTACCCCGTATGGGCGCAGGCGGGGGAGCACGGAGTCTATGCGGGCCGACAGCCCGGCGTCACAGCCGAGCTCGCGGGCGGCGTCGCGCGTGTCGAGAAGGCACTGGCGAATCATGGCGAGGTCTGACGTGGCTCCGTACAGCGTGGCCCCCTGATATCCCTCTGGGGTGACATAGATGTTCTCTGGCGAGGTGGAGGGGGCTGTGACCAGCTCTCCGTCCTTCTCGACAAGGATTCCGAGACAGAAGAGCGCCGCCCCGCGCAGGACGGGATAATACTCCGAGAGATAATCCCTGTCGCGGCTGAAGCGGTAGTGGTCGAGTATATGTGTCGAGAGCCATGTGCCGCCCATGTTCCAGTTGGCCCAGCTCGGGTCTCCCTCGCCCATGCCTACAGGACACGACATGGCCCAGATGTCTGAGTTATGGCCTGCACACCAACCCTCGCCGACGCCATAATACGCCTTGGCTGTCTCTGCCCCGGTCTTGGACAGATTGGAGACAAAAGGCATCAGCGCCGAGGCGTGCAGGTCGCCGAGCCCTGTCGGCTCGGCCGGCCAGTAGTTCTCCTCGAGGTTGATGTTGACGGTGTAGTTGCAGCTCCACGGCGGCATGAGGCGCTCGTTCCAGAGGCCCTGGAGATTGGCGGGGACGCCCGGGGTACGCGACGAGGAGATGAGCAGGTAGCGGCCGTAATTGAAATAGAGTTCTTCGAGGTCGGGGTTGGCCTCGCCACTGTCCGCATAGCGACGCAGCTGAACCTCGGTGGGGAGCGAGGCTATCTCAGGCACAGTGGTGCCGAGGTCGAGCGACACACGGCTATACAGCCGGCGATAGTCGGCGAGATGGTCTGCCTCTACCCGTCCCGGCCCCTTGGCCGAGGCATTTTCAAGACGGGCCGAAGCACGGGCCGCACAGCTCTCCGGGGTGTCGGGGTCAAGGTCAAAACCGCGGAAACCGGTCACGTCGGTGATGTAGAGTGTGACGTCAGTGACGCTCTCGAGCGACAGACTTCCGTCAGCTCCGGGCACGGCCTCGCCACTGTCGGTCACTGCCTTCAGGGCCGTGTGGAACGGCAGTCCGCGGCCGTCTGCATAGAAGTGATGGTCCTCGCCCCGCTTGTAATAGCCGGGCAGGGAGTGGGATGCGGCGCGTCCGGTGCAGGAGATGGTGCCGTCCATCCCCGACGTGCAGACCGACGGTATCTGAGAATCGAACGACAGCCTCGCCGAAAAAGGCTCGGGAGACGCGATGTGGAGGACAATGACCGAGTCAGGGGCCGATGCAAACGCCCTTGTGACGCGTGAGCCGGCCATGATTTCGG
>JAIDJD010000240.1 GCA_029052375.1 Duncaniella sp.
GTACCCTCGTTGACCACATTGAGGAGCATCGAGAGTATGCGGTAGTAGGCCTTCTCCGATATCACCTCGGTGTGGCGGGGCGAGAACTCGGATATGATGTTGCCGTTGTTGTCGGCTATGGCGGTGACAAACATAGGGTCGACCCTCATGCCGTTGTTGGCAAAGGCCGAGTAGGCCGTCACCATCTCCTTGACCGAGACGTCGGCCGGGCCGAGACAGAGCGACATCACCGGAGGCAGGGGCGCCGTGATGCCGAAGTTGTGCATCGTGCGCACGAGCGAGGCGGGCGAGAGCTGGGAGATGAGGCGGGCCGAAATCCAGTTGTTGGAGTTGGTCAGCGCCCAGCGCAGGTCTACCATCTCCCCTACCCTGGCCGACCCGGCGTTGCGGGGCGCCCAGACACGTCCCGACTCATCGGTGAGGACGGGCTGTGTGTTGGAGAATTCGTCGCAGGGCGTGTAGCCCTCTTCCATGGCGTAGGTGTAGAGGAAGGGCTTGCCCGTCGAGCCTATCTGACGGCGTCCGGTAGAGACCATGTCGTACTGGAAGTACGAGAAGTCGGGCCCTCCGACATAAGCCTTGATGTGTCCGTTGAGGGGATTCATGGCCATGAATCCTGTGCGCAGGAAGTGCTTGTTCCACAGCACGGAGTCGCGCGGCGTCATGACGGTGTCCACAGAGCCTCCGTAGGCAAACACCTTCATCTCTCGCGGAGTGTTGAAGGCTCTCTCTATCTCGGCCCTCGAGGCTCCGGCCTTGACCATCATGCGGTAACGGTCTGTGTTTCTGACGGCGTTGCGTATCAGGTGGTTGAGGCGTATCTCCGAGAGCTCGGCGCGGTCTGTGGTGTAAGGGGCGCCCTTTGTGCCGCGCTTCTCGCGGAAGAAGGCTTTCTGGAGGTCGCCGCCGATATGCTCGGCCACAGCCTCCTCGGCATACTTCTGCATACGCGAGTCTATGGTTGTGTATATCTTGAGGCCGTCGGTGTATATGTCGTACTTCGAGCCGTCGGGCTTGGGGTTCTTCTCTATCCATCCGAAGAGCGGATTGGTCTCCCATGCGATGGAGTCGTCGACATACTTCTGGTTTTCCCACCCGCGATAGTTGGAGCGTTCGGGACGCTTGGCGCGGAGCATCCTCCTGAGCTCTTCGCGGAAGTAAGGCGCTATGC
>JAIDJD010000241.1 GCA_029052375.1 Duncaniella sp.
CATCTGGGGCACCACAAAGCCCTCCTGCGGATTCTTGGCCTAACGCCAGGACAGCGCCAACGCCCTCGCGGCCGGACTCGAGTGCCAGCCATTCACCATACCCGGGAGCGCCGAGTGTCCCCGCCACACGCTCGACTGCTTCCACGAACTATCGCCCGAACGTGTGGCCGAGGCCGTCGTGCGCCTGCTCCCCGACGCCAAACCCGAAGCCTGACCCGCCGATGAGCCTCGCCTTCATACTCTTCGCCGCAATATACTTCTGCTGTGCCGTGGCCTGGTTCGGCCTGGTGCAGAAGCCTCTGTTCGCCCTGCTCAACATCGGGTGTGCCCCCGAGAGGCCAGGGCCGGCAGAGGTGAGGAAGGTCTATGCACGCGGCACATACAGCGACTGCATCATAGCCTCATACCTCACGGCCATCCCGCTGATACTGGCCGCCGTGCGCGCCTTTATCCCCTCGATGGACCTGGGCCTGTGGCTCGGTGTCTACAATGCCGCGACAGCCGTGGCCGTGGGGCTGATAACACTCTCCGACGCCGTGCTTTACCGCTACTGGCAGTACAAGCTCGACTCGTCGGTCTTCGTCTACCTGCGCAACCCCAAGGGAGCCTTTGCATCGGTCTCGACGCTCTATCTGATCGGCGCCGCAATAGCGGCGGGTCTCTTCTGCTCGCTCTATTATCTCTTGGTCTCGCTCCCATTACGGCTCTGCGGCGGCCTGATGCCGTCCGAGCCCCCCGGCGTGGCGGGAGGGGTGCTGACACCCGTGCTGGCCATACTGATGCTCGGCGGGCTCTTCCTCGTGACCCGCGGGCTCGGCATACGCCCCAACAATCCGAGCATTGCATATTTCAGCCCGGTGCCTTTCCTCAACCACTGGGCCTTGAATCCGGCCTTCAACCTGCTCTACTCCCTCTCTACCAAGGACGACTATGAGGGCCGCTTCCAGTCGATGCCAGCCGAGGAAGCCAAGAGCCTCGCGGCATCCATGTTCCCGACGGCAGGCACACCCCTGCGGTCTATACTCAACACCCCGAGGCCAAACATACTGCTGATAGTATGGGAGAGCCTCGGCGCCGAGTTTGTCGAGAGCCTCGGAGGACGCAAGGGGGTGACGCCAAACCTCGACCGCATAGCCTCGGAGGGAGTGGTGTTCACACAATGCACCGCCGGCAGCTTCCGCACCGACCGCGGCCTGGTCTGCCTGCTCGGAGGCATCCCCGGACAGCCCACCACAAGCCTCATACGCTACACACGCAAGCTGGCGGGGCTCCCTGCCCTGCCGCGCCGCCTGCACGAGCTCGGCTACCACACAACGGCCATCCACGGCGGCGACCTCGCCATAATGCACAAGGCCGACTATTACCTCGCCTCGGGCCACGAGCGCCTCATCAGCCAGAACGAACTCCCCAAGGGGCTCGACAAGGGCAAGTGGGGCGTGCATGACGGCCCGGTG
>JAIDJD010000242.1 GCA_029052375.1 Duncaniella sp.
TAACATGCCTCGACGCCTACGTCTGTGAAGTGGTGAGAGGTCTTGTAGTTCTGTATCTTGAGCTCTACATCGCTGAGCTGTGTGCCGATGAGGCCGAGACGGTCTTCTATGAAAGCCGCCGTCTTCTCGCCCTGGAGATTCTTCTCCGAGATGCCGCGCTCATTGTATCTGGCCAGTATCCTGTTGAGGATAGCGCTTCCGTATGCCGGATTGGGTGTGTCGTACTCAAGAGTTATGACGTTGCTCTTGCGGCTTGCTATATCGGCTATGACATTGTCGGTGAGGCCCTCGGCGGCGCTCTCATATCCTGTAAAGCCGATGACCGTAGACACCTTCTTGCCTTTGGGGAAGTGGGGCGTGGCCACCACATCAAACTCTCCGTAGGGAGTCTTGACCGTATAGGGCAGCCTTACATCCTTTACCTTGGCATACTTAGCCTTCTTCGGGCCTGTCACGGTGATGTCGGCCATACCCTCCTTGTCGATATCCACCTTGAACGAAAGACCTACCGTAATCGTGTCGGCCACTCCGGCGGGTGCCGTTACGTCTACAGGAAAGTCGGGATAGGCCAGATAGCTCTTCAGGAAATTGGCCTTTACATAATGGGTCTTGTTGAGGTTCAGATCCTTGGCCACATCCCTGAAAAGGGAGTGGGAGGAGATGACGAATATCTCGTCCTCGACATAGGCATTGGAGCCGAAGAGGCCGCTGAGACCTCCGCCAGAGGCAGAGGAGAAGGGCCCCTGGTCTTCCTGGGATATAAGGATATTGGCCTTGACGACCATCGGGCGGTCTGAGCGTTTGGCGAATACGTATGCCAGCCCGACGCAGACAACGACGGAGATGACAAAGAGATACCATTTGGACAGATAGTCGCGCAGGAGCGCCACAAAATCGATATAATCTGAGTTAGCCTTGTTCTGGGCCATGGTTCCTGATATGGGTAAAGAGATTGATTTACTTGACAGTTAGAGCTATCACAAGAGATGCAATGACAGACGCCGCGCTCACGACGGTCGATATCACCGAGAGCTTGAAAGCGTTGTTCTGATTGTACTTTGAGTTCTGCTGGCGTACATTGTTGGGTTCGACATACACGTAGTCGTTCTGCTTGAGATAGTAGTAAGGCGACTCGATGAGGTCTGAGGAATTGAGATTGACGTGGGCAAACTGGCGTGTGCCGTCGGGCATCTCGCGTATCAGCAAGACTTTAGACCTCTCGCCAAACTCTGTGAGGTCTCCTGCGGCGGTGAGGGCATCGAGGATGGTGATGCGGTTGCCGCTGACAGAGATTATACCGGGATTCTTGACTTCGCCGGCGACATTAACCTTGAAATTCACAAGGTCGACAGTCACATTTGGATCCGAAACCTCGGGGCGTATGCGGTCTGCTATCATAGAGGCTATCTGTTCGACGGTGAGCCCCGATACATGAAGCTTGCCGAGCACGGGAAAGTCGATGTCGCCCTTCGTGTCTACACGGTAGGTCATAGGCCTTGCAGATGCACCCTCGCCGAAAGCCTGCTTTGTGGCAGGGTTGGACTGGGGGAGATTGTAGACAGCTGTAGCCGCAGGGTTGGTAGAGTTGACTACGATGGCGAGCTCATCGTCAGGCACCACCTGAGACAGATAGTCGAGTTGCTTGAAGGTGCCCTGCTCCAAATCGCGTATATCAGTGAAATACGGAAGCTGGGTCTTGACAGAGGAGCACGACATGGCCATGAGACCGAGCAGGCAACCTGTGAGCAATGCTTTGATATTCATTTCAAGAAGATTGGCTTTAGAAGCTTTTAAGATTGGTTTTTTCCGTGTGCAGTCTTCGCAACAGACAGGCACACCAAAGATAACGTATGGCACACCCGCTTTATTATATGTCCGTGCATTATAAAACTCACCTGGTATGCCGGCGGGGATGAGCTTTTTAACAAAAAATCGGTATAAATTTTGCCCGAACGAGAGCAAAAGTGTTAAACTGTTCTGATTTTTAACCTATTGACGTTAAAGTGCTTGCAAATAAGGTGTTTTGTTTGTAACTTTGCAGCAACGGAATACCAAAGCAAGTAATAGTTCATAGTCGTTTTTTTTAGAAAAGTAAAGTTGATTGTTTATCTCGGTCGTGTACCGGAATGTTAGTAATAGCAAGTATTTTCCTTTATCTTCCCCAACTTATTGCTATTCTTTCTGTTTTTTCAGATACTTATCAAGACATCGATCGCCAAAGAATTATCTTACATCCTCCTCACGTACAGCCAGCGCTCCATGCCGTCCGGTCTCTCTCTCCCGCGGCATAGACCGCCCCGCTGTCCCCACACGGGAGGTCAGGTTTGAGAAAACGTATACCGATAATTAGAATTGATGATTATAATTAGGGCGCCCGCTGCGTGATGCAGAGGACGCCTTTTTCAGTTGCCGCCACAGCTCAGACCTCAGCCTCGTCGAGAGTCTGGCGCAACAGTCTGCGTATGGCGCAATATCTCTCGTGGGGACGTATGGCGTCTATCTCCTTGTTGAACCTGGGGCCATAGCGCGACATCATCCGGCGCGGGATTATATACTGGAGGGTGAGGTCGAAAAATGCGCACATCTGTTCGGCCAGACGGTCGTCCACATAATGTCCCGACGCAAAAGTGCAGAATTTCAAGACAGTCTCGGCCATGAGCTCGCCTATAGTATCCTCGCCCGGGTCGAAACGCGAGAAATCCTTGACGATACGCTTTATCTCTGCGATGCGCGGCGCCGGCATACGGCGTTTGCGCCTCGCCAGCTCCTTGTCTATCCTGGCCTCGAAGCCCTCATACAGCTTCTGTATGTCCGGCACGGCATAGAAGTCGAGCAGAGCCCGTGCATCCTTGCTGCGCGCATAGATGTCGAGCATCAGCTCGCGCAGCTCAGACGCCTCGAGCCCTGCAATGGCCTTGCGCACTGTAGTCTTCGACATAGGCTAAGACACCGGATTATTTTTGCTTGCCGAGCCCCTTCTCGAGGAATGAGGTGAAGCGGGGTATGCTCTCGTCATAGGAGAACGGGCCGGAGACCAGCCTGCCCTTGTCGTCGAGCACAACGTAGTAGGGCTGGGCGTTGGCGTTGAACTTCGAGCGTTGCAGATAGCTCCACTTGTCGCCATAGGTCTCGAGTGTCACGTTCTTGCCGTTCTCGGAGACGGTCATCGGCTCGGGGAGAGCCTTCTTCTCATCCACCATCAGCTTGACCACGACATAATTGTCTTCGATAAGCTTCCTGACCCCCTCGTTGTCGAGCACGGCGCCCTCCATCTTGCGGCAGTTGACACACCCGTGGCCCGAGAAGTCGACAAGCACAGGCTTGCCCTCGCGGGCTCCGGCCCGCATACCCTCCTCAAAGTCGTCATACTCCTTGAACGACGACCCGTAGAGATTGAAGTCCTGGGTATGAAGCGGAGGCACAAAGGCACTGACGCCCTTGAGCGGAGCGCCCCAGAGGCCGGGTATCAGATAGACCATGAAGGAGAGCGACACCATGGCAAGGAAGAAGCGGAACACACCTACAGAGCTGTCGGCAGGGCCATAGTGAGAGAAGTTGAACTTGCCGAGCAGATAAAGGCCGAGCAGTCCGAACATCACTATCCACAGCGCAAGAAACACCTCGCGGTCGAGTATATGCCATCCGTATGCGAGGTCGGCCACAGAGAGGAACTTGAGCGAGAGCGCAAGCTCGACAAATCCGAGGACCACCTTGAGCGTATTCATCCATCCGCCAGACTTGGGTGCGCTCTGGAGCATCGTGGGAAACATGGCGAAGAGCATGAACGGGAGGGCCAGAGCAGTAGAGAAACCGAGCATTCCGATGGCGGGACCCCAGACACTGCCCATAGAGGCGGCCTCAACGAGAAGGGTGCCTATTATGGGACCCGTACACGAGAACGACACAAGCGTGAGGGTGAAGGCCATGAAGAATATGGACAGCAGGCCTGTGGTACGCTCGGCTGTGGCGTCCATGCGGTTGCTCCACGAGGCTGGGAGCGTTATCTCAAAGGCCCCGAAGAAGCTGGCGGCAAAGATTACGAGCAACAGGAAGAAGATGATGTTGCAGACAGCCGATGTCGAGAGGGCATTGAGCGAGCTGGCGCCGAAGAGAGCCGTAATCACAAGGCCGAGAGCCACATAGATGATGATGATGGACGCGCCGTAGATACAGGCATCCATGATTGAGCGCGAGCGGTCTTTGCCTTTCTTGAGGAAGAAGCTCACCGTCATCGGTATCATGGGCCAGACACATGGCGTGAAGAGCGCCACGAGGCCGCCGGCAAAGCAGGTGAGGAAGATGTAGAGCAGAGAGCGTCCGGCAATGTCGTTCTGCGAGGAGGCCTCAGAGCCGTCGAATGTTACAGGAGCCCATATGTCGCCCGGAAGCGCCGCATCCGAGACTGTATCGGCCGAATCAACAGCCAATGATACCTGAGCCGAATCTACAGGGAGTGTCTTGGCCGTATCAATAGCTGTCTCAGCTACGGGGACGGGAACGTCTTCCTTTACCTCTTTCTTTTCAGGCGCGGGGGCCGACACCTTGGCCTCGCCCTCGAAGCTGAACTCTTCACGCGAAGGGGGTATGCAGTTCTGGTCGTCGCAGGCGCCGTAGCGAATCTTGACTCCGATCTTGAACTTTGGCTCCGTGGCCTTGAACTTCTGCCTGATGGTCACAGCCGAGGTCCACCACGATAGCTCCATCTCGAAAATCTCGTCCATCAGCTTGACAGCCTTCTGCGAAGGCACAAGACCTCCGACAAGCTCGGCACCGGCGAGGTCGAAAGCCACCTCGAGAGGCTGGGGCCCCTGGCCTGAGGGGAAATCCCACGAATAGAGATGCCAGCCCTGGTCGATAGTGCTGTTGAGGACTATCTCTCCCTCCGAGGGAGAGGTCATCTTCATCTCGGCCTTCCACTTGACAGGAGTCATTATCTGGGCCGATGCAGATAGAAAGACAGCTATGAGCGAGAGCAGAATCAGCGACAGTCTTTTGGGCATACTATGATATCTATTGGTTTTACAAATAACTAAACAGATTGCAAAATTAATAAAAAACCTGCAATTCATCCCTAAAGATTGCATAATATTGTTTTTCTGCCGGCAAATAACCCCGGACACAATACAACAAGGCATCCGTGCCGTGGCGTGAGCCACAGGGCACGGATGCCGCAACGGGCCCGAGGCCCGGTGTTGCCTTTCGTCAGAGCTCGGCTATGACCTCAACCTCAAGCAGCACACCCTTGGGGAGCTCGCGCACAGCTACGGCAGAGCGGGCAGGATAGGGAGGATTGAAGAATGAGGCATAGACCTCGTTCATGGCTCCGAAGTTGGCCATGTCAGAGAGAAACACTGTGGTCTTGACCACCTTGTCCATGGATGTGCCAGCCGCGTTGAGCAGAGCGGCCACGTTGGCCAGCGACTGTTCGGCCTGAGCCTTGATGCCGTCGGGCACACTGCCGTCTGCGGGATTGACGGGTATCTGGCCCGAGCAGAAGAGGAGGTTGCCACACTTGATGGCCTGGCTGTAAGGGCCGATGGCCGAGGGAGCCAATGTTGTTGCGATAGCTTCTTTCATTTTGTCGTTGTATTGGGTTCAACTGTTTGTATCTCTGAGTTGTATGGTATATCCTTGAGCAATACCGAGGAATGGGCCACGGGGTCGGCCCTGTATTCGGAGCAGGCCCTGGAGACATCGGCGAAGTTGTCGCGGAAACCGGGAATGAAACCTGAGGCCCCGCGCGAGAACAGCACACCCGCCACCTGTCCGAGCGTATAATAAGAGACATCCTTGGCCGGAGCCACAGGCAGCATCATAGGGTCGGCGTCTTCGGGCGTGCCCTGCGGGAGTATGCGGTCTATGAGACCCGACCTCTCGAGGTGGCGCAGGAGGTCGGCCAGAAGCCTGGGCGGGACATTGTAGAGGCGCGATATCTGGGAGGGCGCCAGAGGAGGCAGGCCGCGCGCAAACCTGCTGACCACAACGGTGAGGACAGCCGTCTCGACCTCAAAGCGATAGTCTGCGGAGATGTCCGAGCTCTGCTGTTCGAAGCTGAAGAGAGATATGTCTTGCGAGGCCCGGCAGACCAGCGCCCCGGCAAGGGTGATGAGCCACGAGAGCTGCATCCATATGAGCATGAGGGGCAGGAAAGAGAACGAGCCGTAGATGGCATTGTACTTGGACACATAGAGCTGGCCGGTGAGGAAGAGCCACTGGAGCACCTGGAAAGCGCTGCCGGCCAGGACTCCGGCTATCAGGGCGTTCTGCCACCTGACCTTGACGTTGGGTATCAGCTTGTAGGCGCCCATGAAGAAGAGCCACGTCAGCACGACGCTGACACAGTCGAGCCCGAACTCGAGCACGGGCGAGAGCATGGCCGGCAGGATACGCTGTATGGCCGACGACATCAGCACCTGAAGACCGCCCGAGCATATCATGAGTATGGGCAGTATGATGCAGATGGCCAGGTAGTCCGTCAGCTTGCGAAAGATAGAACGGTCTTGAGAGACGCCCCACACCTCGTTGAATGTCTCCTCGACACTGTCCAGCAGGGATATCACCGTCCACAGCAGAAAGACGAGGCCCACGCCGACGAAGATGCCTTCCGAGGCCTGGGCGAGAGCCTTGTCCACAAAGCCTATGGCCACCTCGAGCGCCTGGCGCTGGGAGGGGACGAGGTTGAAGAGCTGGGTCTGGACAATGTTCTGGAAACCGAACCCGCGCCCGATGGCAAACAGGAGCGCGAGCGCCGGCACCACAGCCAGCATGGTGCGGTAGGTCATGGCGCAAGCCTTGGTCTGAAGGTCGGCGCTGAAGAATGTGCGGACAGTGAGGTTGAGGGTCTTGACCACATTAACCTTGAGGATATCCCTGTGGTCTGTCCAGACGCCCTGCGAGCAATATTGCCACAGAGCCGCGGCGCGGTCGCGCAGACGCGCGATGCGCTTGCCGATGCCCGGCCCCTTATCTTTGCCTCCGGTCCCGGTCATGGTCATTTCTCCTCCTCAGGCTCTACATATGTCCGGGCCGCCTGCTGGCGGCTCAGGTCTACAGACCGCGAGAGCTTCTCGCGCCTGACAGAGGCCACGCGGGCCTGGCGCACGGCGGACGCATAGTCGTAGAGCGTGGCCAGGCGGGCAGACGCCTCGGGGGCCAGCGCGGTGCGGTGTGTGCCCGATGTGCCGTTGAACACGAGCGTCATCGGCTCGCCTGAGTGGAGGCTGACAAAGCGTGCCAGAGAGTCACACTCGGCGGCGAGGAAGGTGATGGTCTCGCGTCCCGCGCCGCGGTCGTTGCGCTCGCCGTCATGGGGTATGCGGGCCGTCGAAGCCCCTTCTCCCGACGCCGTCTGCACACTCACGGAGTGGGCCTTGACGGTGTGGCCCGCCAGAACGGCAAGGATATAGAAGTCTCCCTCCGGCGACAGGCGCCCGTAGATGCCCGTGGTGGTGTAGACCTTGTCTGAATTCTCTCCCGCGGCCACGAAATATGGCTCTACGGGGTTGTCAACCCTGCGCACATAAGGCTTAAGCGAATCTGAGCGCCATGCCAGACGGGCGAGCAGGGAGTCTGTGGCCTCGAGCTCGGCTATAGCCAGTCCCTCGCGGGCAAGGGTAGAGATATGCAGGGCCTCCCTGCGGGCCTCGAGAGCCTTGGGATATGCGCGGCCTACAGAGTCGGCCAGCTCGTGCGCGAGCCTGCAATTGCCTGTGTCGAGAGCCGTCCTGGCCTCTGCCACGAGGGCCGAGGCCTCCTTTTCGTGCCGGTCAGGACCGCAAGAGGTGAGCATCGCCAGCCCTGCCGAGGCTGCGAGAATAATCTTAGTTTGGGCGTTGGGAATTTTTTTAGCCTTTTACCAGT
>JAIDJD010000243.1 GCA_029052375.1 Duncaniella sp.
CCCCCACCCACCCCCGCCCACACCCACGCCCCCACCCCCCCGCCCCCCGCGCGCGGGGCGGTGGGGCGCGCACTCGGGGTGCGCGTCGGCATCAGTTGGCGCCGTTGTTCTTCTTCACCTCCTCCATGAACACCTTGGCGGGCTTGAAGGCGGGGATGCGGTGCTCGGGGATGATGATGGTGGTGTTCTTGGAGATGTTGCGGGCGGTCTTCTCGGAGCGAACCTTGATGATGAAGCTGCCGAAGCCGCGGAGGTAGACGTTCTCACCGTTGGTGAGCGAGTCCTTTACTATCTCCATGAACTTCTCGACGGTGTCGAGGACGTTGGCTTTGTCGATGCCGGTCGACTTGGAAATCTCGTTTACGATGTCGGCTTTAGTCATTTCGTTTTCTTGAAATTAGTATGAGTTTATATGGTGTCGGAGCGGTGTGGCTCCGTTTTCGAGGTGCAAATATCGGAATTATTTTCCAATTAACAATGAACTTTGACCGAAAACTTTATATAAAATTCACTTTTTCACCACTTTAAGGCGCCGAGAGTGTCTCGAAGAGCGGAATCAGTGTCTCGAGCGAGCCTGCGGCGAGGGTGGCGGGGGCTGTCTTGTGAGGTGACGCAGGGTGTGCCTCGGGGTCGAAGAGTATGGCTCGCCAGCCGGCGGCCGAGGCTCCGGCGATGTCTGTCGCGGGGTTGTCTCCTATCATTATGTGGGCCTCGGGGCGCGGCTCGCCTGCGAGGGCCATGGCGTGGCGGAAGATGCGTGGGTCGGGCTTGTTGACGCCTATGTCGTCGCTGAGCACCACGAGGTCTGTCAGCCTGTCGAGGCCCGTCAGCGACAACTTGCGGTGCTGCACGCCCTTGAATCCGTTGGAGAGTATCCCGGTCTTCAGGCCTGCCCGCCGTATGGCCTTCATCAGCTCGGCGGCGCCGGGGAGGAGGCGCGAGTTGGCGGCCAGGTGGTCGAGGTAGAGCGGGTCGAGCGAGCGGGCATAGGCGGCCAGCTCTTCTTCGGTGCCTTTCCAGACGGGGCGCAGGGGTGTGGCGAAGCGGTCGAGGCGCAGGAATTCCTGCGTTATCTCGCCGCGGGCATAGAGGTCCCAGAGGCGGTGGTTGTGAAGGGTGTAGGCCTCGGCCCACTCGCGGGGGTCGGGGTAGAGGTGTCGGACACCGTCGTGTTCCCAGACGAGGCGGAGAGCGGCGCCGGCGGCCGCGCGGAAGTCCACGAGTGTGTCGTCGAGGTCGAGCCACACCCATGCGGCTCCCTCGGCAAAGCGCTGTATGCCGGGCTGTGTGTCAGAGTTCATTGATGCGCCACCATTTGTAAGACTTGGGCTTCGAGGGGGGCTCGTCGCCTTCGAGCCTGCGCAGGCGCTCCACGGCGCGCAGCGTCACGGGGAGTATCACTATCTCGTATCCTGTCTTCAGCAGGGCCTGTGTGACTATCAGAGAGCCCACCTCGCTCCAGGGGAGTATCCCGCCGCGGGCTGTCGGGTCTGTCGCTGTTACGGCTCTCCGGGCCCACGAGCCCGGGCGTGGGG
>JAIDJD010000244.1 GCA_029052375.1 Duncaniella sp.
TCTTGTGTCCGCGTGTTATGGCCACGGTGTTGAGCCGGCAGTATGCGTTGTAGAGCCCGAAGCTCCAGTATCCGCGGCTGTTGCGCACCTCGCACGAGAGGTCGAGGCGGTGGTAGAAGGGGAGACGGTAGTTGTTGAGGGGCGCTCTCAGCGGTGCCTGGCCGCGGCCCGTCATGCCCTCCGGCGACGGTGTCTCCCACGACTGGGAGAGGAGGGTGAAGCGGTTGCCCGAGTGGCCTGTCCACGAGGCGTTGAGCGTCACCTTGCCGCTGGCCTTCCACGAGGCCGAGACGTTGATGGAGTGGCGCTGGTCAAAGCGGGCGGGATAGGTCTTGCCGCCGTTCTTCTCTCTGAATGTGCGGTCGGCCCATGCCAGAGAGTAGGCTATGTGGCCTGTCAGACGGCCTATGCGCTTCTCTATCTTGAAGTCTATCCCCCTGGACGTGCCCCGTCCGGCTGTGAGACGGCCGTCCCAGCGGCCGAGAGGGGGCGTCAGGTAGTGCTCGTCGCGGTATTCGACCAGGTTGTGCATCCACTTCCAGTAGCCCTCGAGGGTGAGCTCGAACCTGCCGTCGCGCGAGCTCCAGCACCCTCCGATGGCCGCCTTGTCGGCCGTTTCGGGCCTGAACCCCGATGTGACGGGTATCCAGAGGTCTGTAGGGAGCGACAGGTAGCTCTGTGTCAGGCGTCGGACATACTGGACCGTGCGGGTGTACGCGCCCTTGACAGCCACGCGCTCTGAGGGGCGGTAGCTGAGCGAGACCCTCGGCGAGAGGCCGTGGCGCAGGCGGCGGTCTGTGTAGAAGAGCGAGGCGTGTATGCCGGCGTCGGCGCGCAGGCGGTCTGAGATGGTCCAGTTGTCAGAGATGTAGACCGAAGCCTCGTCTCCGCGGTATGTGCAGGCAGAGTCTGTGGTCTCTGTCCTGAGGCCGTCCATCTCCGAGACGCGGTTGGAGCGCCCGGGCACAAAGGTGTGCCTGACGTACCCTGCGCCAAAGCTGACGCGGTGGCTCTCCGAAGCGTTCCAGTCAAAGTCTCCGCGGACCACCCAGTCGGCTATGCGGTTTTCTGTCCCGAGTTTCGTGCGGGTGGTCTCGACGGTCTTGCCGGTCTCGAGAGGAGTGTAGCGGTTGGTGCTGTCATACTTCATGTCCGAGCCATATCGGGTGAAGGCGCCCGTGAGCTCGGCCCTGAGGTCGGGGGATATGCGCCAGTTGAGCCCGGCCTGGGCCACGAGGTTGCCCCAGCGGAATCCGTAGTTGTCATCCCACTCCCACTGCTCATATCCTGTCGAGAGCTTGCTCTTGTCGCCTGAACGCAGGCGGTCGAGCCCCCAGTAGACGCTCGCAAAGCCCTTGAGGCTCTGGCTGAAGCGGTGGGTGACCTTGGCGTTGACGTCATAGAATCCATAGCCCATGCGTGTCTGCTCGTCGTCAGAGATGGCGTTGCTGAGGGCCACAAGGGGGATAGACAGCAGGTCGAGCCAGGAACAGCGCACACCGGCTATGTATGTGGTCCGGGCGCCTATGGGGCCTGAGAGGTTCAGTGCTCCGGTGTTGAGGCCGAGGCGAGCCGTCCCGTGATGTCCGTCAGAGCGTCCGTCTCCGAGGCGCACGTCGAGGACAGAGGAGAGCCTGCCGTCGTAGCGCGCGGGTATGGAGGTCTTGTAGAAGTCTATGTGGTGGATGAGGTCTGTGTTGAAGGTGGAGAAGAGCCCTCCGAAGTGGCTGACCTGATAGAGAGGGACATTGTCGAGCATCACGAGGTTCTGGTCTGAGTCTCCGCCGTGGACGTTCATCCCTGCGGCTCCTTCCATTCCTTCGGTTACGCCCGGCTGTGTGTGCAGGGCTTTGATGACGTCGCTCTCGCCCAGGAGGGTGGGGGTAGAGCGTATCTCGGTCCCCGTTATCTTGCGCGAGCCTGTCGCCGCGGTCTCGGTCTGCGGGGCCTCGAGGTGCGAGATAACGACAAGCTCGTCGAGGTGCAGGGTCTTGTCCGGCTCAGCGTGGGTGCAGGCGCGCTGTCCGAGGACGCCACGCGGCTGGGCCGGACGGCGCCTGTGCCGCCTGAGGATGACGTTCTTCCCCTTGATGCGGTATCTTATCTCCGTGTCTCTGAACATCCCGTCGAGCACCTTGGCGAGGGGCTTGCGGTCGGCGTCGACCGAGACGTTGACCCCGTCGAGGAGGTCTGAGGAGTAGACAAAGTTCTTGCCCGTCTGGCTCACGATTTCGCGGAACACCTCGGAGGCGGGCCTGTCTTTGGCGTGCAGAGTCACTCTCTGTGCCATGCCTGAGAGGTGGAGCAGGATGGCGCAGAGCGTTACGGTAATTGTTCTCATTACTCTTGTGTCTTGACTTTCAGTTTTGTGCCGAGGGTCTCGTTGATCGCTTCCACGAGGTCTCGGGCGTTGCCTTCGTAGCGGAGGGTGAGCCTCAGGCTGTCGGCGCCCTCGGGCATACCCTCCAGCTCTGTGCCGTAGGTCTCCCTTATCTTGTCGGCCACCTGCGGGAGGGTTGCGCCGTCAAAGTCGAGAACCTTGACCTGCATGGCTTTTGGTGTGGCTGTCTGCTCTGCGGCTGGTCCGGGGGCCGAGGGCAGGATGTCGTTGCGCATGACGACGGTGGCTGTGACGGCGAGGACGGCCGCTATGGCCACGGATGCCGCGGCTCTCAGAGGTGTCCACCACAGGCGCCGGCCTGTGACGGCTGTCAGGGCCCTGCGGGTGTCGAATGCCCCGTGGCGGAAGTGGCGGGCCACGAAGCTGATGTTATCGTCGAAGTCTTTCATATCCGTCCTCGTGTCAGAAGTCTATGCCGAGGCGGAAGGAGAAGTATCCCCTCCAGCGCCGTTCGATGCCTGTGGATTTGATTTCGAAAGACTCTCCGGGTACGACTGTCATCTCGTAGGTCTGGACGCCAATGTTCTTGAGGGTGGCTCCGAGGCCGAGGTTGATGCCGAGCTTGCGCCCCCAGTTGAATCTGTAGCCTATCATGGGCGAGAGGTAGGCTCCGCCGCCGTCTGTGAGGTTGTATCCGGCTTTGATGTCGGCGAATGGTGTCAGCTTGCCTAACTTGAGGTCGGCACGTCCTTGGAGGAACACGGGGATGATATACTCGCCCACGTTGCGGCTGTGCTCTACGGAGAGGCCTGCGCCCACAAACCACACGGGGGTTATCTGATAGCCGTGAGAGGTGGAGATGCCTGAGTAGTAGGCTGTGAGCCTGTGGGCCTCGGGCGTGTACATATAGGCGTAGGATGTGAGCGAGTTGTTCCAGTCCAGGAAGCCGCGGTAGCCCCGTTCGGGCTGTCGGGCTAAGACGGCGAGGCAGACAAGGAGTGACAGAAGGATTAGGGAGATTCGTTTCATGTCGGTGGGTATTGCTGGTTTTCGGTTTTGTTTCTGACCCTATGACGCAGCTCCGTCCGAAAAGTACTATCCCCGACAAAAAAAATTTAGAGAAAAGGCAGAAAGAAGGGCTTGCCTCCGTCCGAAAGCTCATCCCTGAGCCTTGCGAAAGCCTTGGACATCTGATTCTTGACCGTCTGCATCGAGATGCCCAGCTCCGAGGCTATCTCGTCGTTGGACAGGCCGTCTCGTTTGCTCATCAGGAATATCTCGCGGCAACGCTCAGGCAGGGCTTCTATGGCTCTCCATACACGGGCGTCGCGCTCAGAGGTGTCCACGGCCTCGTCGTTAGGCTCGGGCATGGCCTCGAGCTCGACCGTCCTGAGTCTGCCGCGCAGGAGCGAGACACACCCGTTGCGGACGCTCATATACATGAAAGGCTTGAAGTCTGCAATCTCTCCGCCCTCCGAGATGCGCTCCCATGCGCGTATGAAGGCCTCCTGCACGATGTCCTCGGCCTCGCCGGTGTCTCCCGTGATGCGCAGGGCGTACATCCCCAAAGGGAGGTATAGCCTGCGGAACTGTGTCTCGAACTCGCGGCGTGTCATCTGAGTCGGGGGGGCGTGAGGCTCTCTCTCAGGAATCTGCGCGAATGTTCGCGCCCCTCGGCGAGCACGCGGTCTACGTTGGCCCAGTCTATCGGCGGGAGGGAATCGAGCGTGGTCATGCGGACAAAATCTCTGCTGTCGGCGAGCCTGTCCATGAGGCCGAGCGGGCGCAGCAGCGAGATGAAGCGCGAGAGCCCTCCGCGCTGTTCGTTGACGATGGAGATGAACGGCACATGGTAGAGCAGGCAGAAGATGGTGCCGTGGAACGAGTCGCACAGGACATACCTGGCGTTCTTGATGGCCGAAATCCACTCCCTCGGGCCTATGCCGTGGGTCTCTTCCTTCATCTTCACAGTCCTCAGGCCGCCCATGTTCCGGGCTATGGTCTCCACGGCCCTGTCCATGGCCGGGTCCGGGTCGAGGATGTAGACGCCCAGGCTGGGGTCGCCGGCGGTGTCCGCGGCTCCGGGGCCAAGCAGGCGGTCAAAGCCCTCGCGCCCGAGCATCAGGGTGGGGTCCTGGACAACAGTGGCCTCGGCGCCGAGCCTGCGGGCCAGCGGGATGCCGTCCTCCTCGCGGACGGATACGGCGTCAAACTTCGCGAGCAGGCGCGAGCACACCCGCTCCTGGGCCGGGGAGAACTCCCACTCGGATGTGCCGAAAGAGGCCGCGTAGGCCACACGGGCCACATCGCGCCCCTCGGCAAAGCTAAGAAACATCTCCTTGATGGCCTGGCTGTACTTGGGGCGCCATACCTGGTCGCTCCCCACTATCAGGGCCTCCAGCCCGTAGCGGTCTATAAGCCGCGGGCTGTAGCCGTTCCAGAACGTTTGTGTATGTGACACGCAGGTATCCACAAACTCTATGACCTCGGGAAGTGTGCGCCCCGGAGCGTAGGGTATGAGCCATGATGCCTGTCCGCCTCCAGCAAGGCGAGACAGTATCCTCTTGGCCGAGGAGAGCAGGTAGGGGATGCCCGTATTGCCCCACATGAAGTCGAGAGTCACCGGGTCGTGGCCCATCTCCCTCAGGACCTGCTGCAGGGCATAGTTCTGAAGGATGCCTCCATAGTTGCCCCACAGGGGCTGGGTGACGATTCCGATTTTCATTCTTTGTCGCGGGGGGATTGGTGATGGTCTGTGGTTGTGACGGTGCAAAGCTACGAAAATTCTATGGCACGGGCAAATCCAAAGGCCGCAGACCGTCTCGCCGCAGACTCAGAAGATGGATTTCGAGATATCTGTCGTGAACCTCTCGAGCGCCTCAATGCCTACGAGAGAGTTGCCGAACGTGTTCAGCTCGGGCCCCCACACGGCTATGGAGATCTTCTCGGGCAGGTAGG
>JAIDJD010000245.1 GCA_029052375.1 Duncaniella sp.
GGCGGTCGCGGGGGGGATGCACGGCGGGACGATACCCTAATCCTCTAGGGTGGTAGCCGCGGAGACCCTGGTGTGGATCTCGGACCTCTCGGCCACCAAGGCTCCGGAGGCGGTGAAGAAGCTCGCGGCCGCGGCCGCAGAGAATCCGCTCGGCAAGCTCGAGGGGATAGCAGGATGGCTGCGCCAGGGCGGCCTGGCCAACATCGTCTCTGCAACAGGCTCCGGTCCGCGCTCTACCCACGCCGAGGCCCAGGAGGCGCTCTGGAACGCCGGGACGCTGAGCTCTGACGACACCGGGCTCCACCTCTCGGCCACCATGATGACCGGAGACGGCGAGCGCAAGGCCGTGGACGGACTGCGCCCCATCAACCCCGCCCTGCTCGGATATGCCGGAGACCACCCCAGGATAGCCCTCGCCTTCGGCGTGGCCCCGGGCTTCGACTGGACATCCCTCCAGAAGCTCGCGTCGCTGACGGGCGACTTCAGCACCATGGCTATGTTCTCCACCGCCCTCCCCTACCTCAAAGCCATAGACGGCACGGTGATGGCCGCAGCCCAGCCCTTCGACCCCTCGCAGACGGGTCCCTTCGACATAGCCACATGGCACTACGTCCTTCTGGCCCATATGCCTCAGGACAAGGTGGACGAGCTGCTCGGGACTGTCCGCTCGATGTGTTTCTCGGCCGGCATCTCGCCCGAGGACGCCGGCGAGGGCATACTGCGCATCAGGCAGTTCGGCGGCGAGGTCTACATAGGCATGGTGGACGGATGTCTCGGCGTCTCCAACCGTCCCTTCTCGCCCGCCGGGCAGAACAGCCTGGCACCCGGGTTTGTCAACAAGGCCGCCGCGGCCACAGCACTCCTCCCCTCTCTCGCTGCCTACGGCCCCGGACTCCCCTCGTGGGGGCTTGAGCTCAAGGGCTCGTATGCGGGCGACGAGGCCCGCGTCGACGTCACCACCCCCGGCGCCGGCGGCCCCGTGCTCCTCAACCTCCTCAGCATCCTCATATGATAGGAGAGATCACCCTCAGGGGTGTGCTGCCGAGGGTGTTCCGCGGCGGCGAGAACGAGCCCCCGGTCTGCCGCTCGGAGGTCTGGGCCGTCCCCGAACTGACCTTCGCCCGCCCGTCCGCATGGCTGGTCGAGGCCGAGAGCGGCGCGGGCAAGTCGAGCCTCTGCGCCTTCATCTACGGCGCCCGCGAGGACTATGACGGCGCCATACTCTTCGACGGCGAGGATATCCGCGGCTACGGCATAGAGCGGTGGTGCCGCCTGCGCACACACGCCCTGGCCTACCTGCCCCAGGATATGAGACTCTTCCCGGAGCTGACAGCCGTGGAGAACATAATGATCAAGAACCGCCTGACCGACTTCCGCTCCGAGGCCGAGATAAGGTCTCAGCTCGCAGGCCTCGGACTGGCCGCCAAGGCCGACATCCGCGCCGGGCTCCTCTCCGTGGGCCAGCAGCAGAGGGTGGCCATCCTGCGCGCGCTCTGCCAGCCCTTCGACTTCCTGCTCGTCGACGAGCCCGTCAGCCACCTCGACCCACGCAACAACGCCGCCGTCGCCGAGCTGATAACCTCCGAGGCCGAGACCCGCGGAGCCGCCGTCATCGCCACATCGGTGGGCGTCAAGCTCGCTGTCAAAGACTACAACACACTGCATCTATGACACACCCTGCCAAGCCGGACAATATACTCGGACGCCTGCTGAGACACAACGTCAGCCTCGGGCAGATGCTCGGCTATGCCCTCTCAAACCTCATCGGCCTCGTGATAGTCATCACGGCCATGCAGTTCTACCGCGACGTCATGGCCGCCACGGGCGCCGAAGACTCGTTCATAGCCTCAGACTACATGGTCATATCAAAGAAAGTGGAAGGGCTCGGCGGCACGGCGCCCTTCACCCCCGCAGAGGTGGCCGACATCAAGGCCCAGCCCTGGGCGGCCTCGGCCGGGGCGTTCAAGACCGCCGGATTCAACGTCGGGGCCTCTGTAGAGATGGGCGGAGGCAGCCTCTCGACTGCCCTGTTCCTCGAGGCCATACCGGACGAGTATTTCGACATCACCCCCGAGGGATGGGCCGACTACGACCCCGCCTCGGGCCAGCCCGTGCCCGTGGTAATATCCAAAGACTACCTCACGCTCTACAACTTCGGCTTCGCGGCCTCGCGAGGTCTGCCGCAGATGTCCGAACAGCTAATGGGCGCCATGCCCCTGAGGCTGATGCTCAGCGGCGGAGGGAGGTCTGAGTGGATGCCGGCGAGGATAGCGGGATTCTCCTCGCGCCTCAACACCATAGCCGTCCCCGAGCGGTTTATGGACTGGGCCAACGCCCGATATGGCGACGGCGGCGAGGCCGACCCGTCGCGGCTGATAGTGAGGCTGAGCCAGGCCGGAGACCCCGAGGCCATGGAGTATATCCGCGCCCACGGCTACGAGACCGCGGGCGACCGCGAGGCGGGCGGCAAGACGGCCTACTTCCTGTCGATAGCCACAGGCGTTGTGGCAGGCATCGGCACCCTCATCTCTCTGCTCGCACTCTTCATACTGATACTCAGCATCCGCCTCCTCTTGCAGAAAAACCGCGCCAAGCTCCACGACCTGATGATGCTCGGCTACACACCCGCATCCATCGCCGCGCTATACCGCCGCGGCATCCTCGCCTGCAACGCCGCCGTGCTCGGCGCGTCCTGCGCCGCCATGACCGCCGCCTCCCTGGCCTGGCGCCCCGCCATAGAGAGCCTCGGAGCCTCCGGCGCAAGCCTCTGGCCCACCCTGCTCACGGCTCTGGCCCTCGCCGCGGCCGTCACGCTCACAGCCTTCGCGGCCGTCTCGCGCAACATCCGCTCGGCGTTCCGCTGAAAAAAAAAGCGACTGCGCCCGCATCTCCGGCTTCTTGTACTTATACAGGATTTTTTGTAATTTTGCGGTGCGGACCGTGATGCCGCCAAACCGCCCTCCGAACATCCCATGCTTGCCTCAGCCCCTCTCATAAGCCAGCCCGTGCCCATCTTCCTGACGGTGATGGCCATCCTGCTTGTGACCCCCCTGGTCTTCAACCGGCTCAAGATACCGTACGTCATCGGACTCATCATAGCGGGCGTGGCCGTGGGACCGCACGGGTTCGGGATACTCGACCAGGACAAGAGCTTCGAGGTATTCGGCCAGGTAGGCATCCTGTACCTGATGTTCCTCGCAGGCATCGAGATAGATATGTATCACCTGCGCATGAATCTGCGCAGGGGCCTTGTCTTCGGGGTCTTCACCTTCCTGATACCGCTGGTTCTCGGCGCGGCGGCGGCCATCCTGTTCCTGAAGATGGGAATGATAGAGGCCACGCTCCTGGCGTCGATGTTCGCGGCCCATACCCTGCTCGCATACCCGATAGCGGCGCGCTTCGGCGTCACCAAGTCGCCGGCGGTGATCATAGCCATCGCGGGCACCATCGTCACCGTGCTCGGTTCTCTCGTGGTGCTGGCCGGTGTGCTCGGCGTGGTGCGCGAGGGCTCCATACGCTCGATGCTCCCCGTGCTGGGCTACCTGATGGTCTATGCGGGTGTCATATACTACACCTATCCGAGGCTCACGCGCTGGTTTTTCAAGAAGTATCACGACGGCATATCCCAGTTTGTCTACGTCATGGTGATGGTGTTCCTTGCCGCCGCCGTGGCCGCGTGGATAGGGCTCGAGGGTGTCTTCGGAGCCTTCTATGCCGGACTTGTGCTGAACAAGTTCATACCCTCGCGCTCCACCCTGATGGGGCGGCTGGAGTTTGTGGGCAACGCGCTGTTCATCCCCTACTTCCTCATCGGCGTGGGCATGATGATAGACCTCACCGTGCTGACGCGCGGATGGGAGACGCTCTACATTGCCTCGGTGATGTGTGGGGTGGGTATGTCCACCAAGTGGCTCGCGGCCCTCGTGACCCAGAAGCTCTTCGGGCTCACCTCCACAGACCGTTCCATGATGTACCAGCTCTCCAACGCCCACACGGCCGTGGCGCTGGCGGTGGTGACCATCGGATATTCCATGGACCTCTTCGGCGTCGAGGTGCTCAACGGCACCATCCTCATGATACTCGTCACCTGCACGGTCTCCTCGATGGGGACTGCGAGAGCGGCGGCCAAGCTGAAGGTGCAGCTGCTCGAGCAGGCTCAGGCCGACGTAGACCGCGACCTCTCCACCATACGTCCCCGCACCCTCCTGGCCATCTCCAACCCGCTGATGGCCCCCGGCATCGTAGACCTGGCCCTGGCCATGAGATTTCCGGACACTTCGGCGGCGGGCGACCTCTATGCCCTGCACGTGCGCAACGACAACTCGGCCCCCTCGCGCTCCATATCGCGCAACTCGCTCGATGTGGCCGAGCGCGCCGCCGCGACCGTAGAGGTGTCGCTCTCGACCATCGAGAGATACGACCTCAACTTCATCACCGGGGTGCTCAACACCATGCAGGAGCGCGACATCACCGAGGTGATAATAGGCCTGCACAGACGCACGGCCCTGATAGACTCGTTCCTCGGCGACAAGATAGAGCGCCTGCTGAGGTCCACCAACCGCATGATATGCATCACGCGTTGTTTCAACCCCCTCTCCACTCTCTCCAAGGTCTATGTGGCCGTGCCCAAGAAGGCCGAGTACGAGACCGGCTTCACACGCTGGGTGCAGGCTGTCGGAAATCTCTGCCGCCACATAGGATGTCCGGTGGAATTCTGGTGCGAGGAAGAGACGATGAAGATGATACAATACGTACTGTCCCAGGCCCGCATAGGCATAAAGACGGGATTCTGCGCCGTGCGCAGTTTCGACGACTTTGTGCTGAAACAGAGCGCCGTGGGCCAGGACGACCTGCTGGTGGTGGTGAGCGCAAGGCGCACGTCTGTCTCGTTCGACTCGGACATGGACGAGGTGGCGCCCTTCCTTCAGCGCTACTATCAGTCGGGCAACCTGATAATGATATACCCGGGCCAGTTCGGCTCGGAGACCGCCACGTCGCTGGCAGGGACGATGACCATGGCCGAGACCATGGCCACAGACATGACCACGGCCCCCTCTCCCATCTATCTCAAAGTCAAAAACCTACTCCGCCGCCTGCGCAAGGCCTGAAAAAAGATGAAGATACTCATGTGCTGCTCCGACCTCTCGTACAAAGGGGGAATGGTGAGCGTAGTCCGCAACTACCTCGGCTCCAAGGCTTGGCCCGCTGAGGTAGATATAACCTTTGTGCCCACCCACGGCGACGGCGGCAAGCTGGCGCTGGTGTCTATGTTTGCAAAGGCATGGAAGCGCATAGGCCGCATGGCAGAGGAGGGAGAGATAGACGCGGCCCACCTGCACGTGTCCGAGCGCGGCAGCTTTGTGCGCAAGGCGCTGCTGATGAGGATGCTCCACAAGCACGGCATACCCGTGGTGCTACACCACCACGGCGCCGAGTTCGAGCCCTGGTATGCCT
>JAIDJD010000246.1 GCA_029052375.1 Duncaniella sp.
CGGCAGGGATATGTGTCGGCCACCTTGTATCCCATCAGGTTGTAGACGCCGTCAGCGGCAGGCTCCTTGTGGTCTATGATGTCGGCGAGGCCGGAGGAGTAGGGGTCTTTGTCAGTGGCGAAGACGTGCTTGATGCGGATGGGCTTTCCGCCGAGGGCCCAGAAACCTACGCGGTAGATCTGGCTGACATCCAGCGGGGCGATTCCATCCGGCAGATTCTTCATCATGCCGTTGAGCTCGGCCACAATCAGTTTGCCGCCGTTGAAGTTGCCCTCGTACGACTTCTCCCAATAGCTCGGTGTGTCGAACACGCGGAACGATACGCCGTTGTCGTCGTTCTCCTCGAGCTCGGCTACAAGATAGCGGTAGCCTCCGAGGTCGATGGGCTTGGTGTATTCCCATCCTCCGAACCCGTATTGGCCGGCCACGAAGGTGTTGGTCGAGCTGTCAAAGGTGCCTTTCTCCCAGATCGCGGGGTTGAATCGGCCGAGCTCAAATACAAAGTCTCCCTCGGCGGGGTTGGGTTCGGGGACAAACGGTATCTCTTCCGAATAGTCTACCTTAGGGTTGTCGATGCCCATCAGCCTGAGCATCTCCACTGCATAGCGGCATCCGAGCACACGGTAGCCGTGGGCCGTGAAGTGGAGGCCGTCGCCCTTTTGGGGCAGGTTGGCGGCCGAGACCACGCGGGCGGTGGGGATGGTCTTGGGGAGCTGGTTGATGATGGCGTTCATGCCTCCGCATATGCCGCCCTGCTCGGTGGTCACCACCTCGCCGGCGAGCAGAGGCACCTCTGACGCCTCGAGCGAGAGATCGGCGAGCAGGTCTTCATATATAGCCTTGACCTTTGCAGGCCATGTCGGGTCGCCGTTGTTGGTCTCGCCCTGGTGTAGCAGGATGCCCTTGATGACTCCATCCTTCTGGGCTATACGGGCACACTCCACGAGCCGGGCATAGGGGGCATTGTCATAGCGTGCCATGAAAGCCTTGTACCAGTCGGCCTCGTCGGCTATGGTGGCGGGGTCGAAGTCTTTGGCGAGATGCGCGATGTCTGCACCGCCGACTGCGACAGGCACAACACCCACACGCACTCCCTCGGGAAGATTGCCGAGCATTGTGCGCCCGAACCAGTCCATCGGTGTAAGCCCTGTCTCCTGGCGCACGAGCGGCGGGACGGCCTGGCACCACACGCCCTTGGTGCGCTGAGGGTTGCTGAAATCCACAGCAGGCATTAGCCTGAAATTCTCAGGCACGTCCTTGCGGTCTGCAGGTTCGACGGCGGCGTTGCCCTCCATGTTGGACTGTCCGAAACAGATATAGATGTGGAAGTCGGGGTCCGGCTCGGCCGAGGCTGTGAGAGCGGTTCCGGTCATGACTGCGGATAGCAAAATATGTGATAATTTCATGATACGATACGTGTTCAGGGTCTTACATAGATTTTCTTTCCGCCGGCGATATAGATGCCGGGGGCGAGGCCGCCGGCGGCCTCGGCAGAGTGTACACAGCTCTTCACCTTCCGGCCCTGGAGGTC
>JAIDJD010000247.1 GCA_029052375.1 Duncaniella sp.
CCTGGACATAGCTCCGGCAGCCGCGGAAACCGTGGGGGCGCGGGGGGCAGTAGTCAAACTCGAGCCGGAGGTCGTCGAGCATGAGCACAGAGCCGTTGCCTCCGGTGAAGTAGTCGCCGAGCCACGAGGCCGAGCCGGTACAGAGTATGTAGGTGGGGACGCGCGATGTGGACTTGTAGTCGATGGAGACCTCGAAGCGTGTCCACTCGGCCACGTCCGAGGTCCACTCTATCTTGCCGTAGCCCACGACATACGGGGCGCCGGGGTCGAAGAGCTGTTGGTTCTTGGGATTGGTGCGTATCTCGAGCGGCTCGGCCAAGTCTATCAGGGCTACCCATACGATGCCCTTGTCGGTGGTGCCCTTGAGGTCTTCAAATCCGGCTGTGACGCTCGATATCGGGGCCGGGTGATACTTGGCCCAGCCTGTCAGGCGCGTTGGGCGCATATTGAAGGGGCGCCCGAACGAGAGTATGCCGTTGGTGCCGTCGGTCTTGACATACGAGCCGGCAAAGATATTGCCCGCGGCGAGTTTGCCTATGGCTCCGATGCCTACGAACCGTGTCTCGAGACAGGCCGAGCGCCCCTTGCCTGTTGGGGTGTCGTCCGAGGGATATGTGTTGCTCGAGCCGAGCGTTGTGGCACCCTTGTTGCCGGTGTCCCAGAAGGATGTGCCTCCCTCTGCCCACGGACACCACACCTTGCCGTCGAGCCACCATTGGTCGAAGTCGCTGTCGGGCATCTGGGCTGTGGGCTGGGTAGTGAATTCTATCTCGGCTCCGAAGTCGGCCCCGCTGTAGGCGCGGGCCACGTAGGCGGTCTGGGGCGTGAGGCCCGTGAGGCGTCCGGTGAAGGCGCCGCCGTCGGATGTCACCGTGCCGGGAGCCATCCTTATCCATGTGTCCGAGTCGGCGCGGCGGTATTCGAATCCGTTGTCCCGTCCTGTCTCTCCCGCGCCGTAGAGCCATGCCACACAGCTCCATGGGTCGACGCGCTCGGTGGTGACGGTGCTCTCTGTGGGGATGACATAGATGGTCCATACGGCCGAGCGTCCGTGTTCTGTGACGGAGACCTCCACGGGGGCCGAGAAGTCTGCCTTGCGTCCGCTCAGGTCGGGGGTCATGACGGCTCCGGGCCCTCCGAGCTTAATGGAGGTGACGGCGAGGGCTGTCAGCGGCGCTCCGGCCGAGACGTAGGCTATGATGCGCCTGCCGGGGACGTCGATGACGGAGGCTCCCACCTGCTGTTCGACGGCAAAGGCGCGCTCTATCTGCTGGACGGCCGTGACGGTCCAGGTGTAGTCCTGGTAGAGCGAGAGGACCGTGGTGCGGGGACTGGAGAGGTCTATGCCGCTGAGGTATTCGGCCGAGTCGGCCCAGACGGCGTCCGAGGGCGACAGGGCGAAGCCGGCCACGGTGACGTCCGTGATGTCGGCGGCCTCGTCGAGATAGACGGTGACGCTCATCGAGGCGCTGTCTATCGTGGCGGGCTGGGAGGCTGAGAGCACCTCGAAGCTCTTGAAGTTGACCTGTATGCGGGGGTAGGGGATGTTGTTGCGGATACATCCCGCGAGAAGGGCCAGGGCCATGAGCGGGGCCATGGCCTGGAATATTCTGTGGAGACTAAATCGTGACACCTATGCCGAAATTGATGTTGAAGAGATTGAACCTGAAGTTTGCGCCCGAGGATGTGCGCGAGCCCTCGTCGGCGCCGTTGGTGTACTGGCGGTCGTGCGTGACGTGGAGGCCGAAGACGCCGAACGAGACATTGAACGAGACGTTGTCCATGATGAAGACACAGACGCCGGGCGAGAAGTCGAGGCCGAACTTCACCGTGTTGGTGCGTGTGTCGCGTGGCTCGCCGCCGTAGAGGCGCTTGAAGCGCGAGGCTCCGCTGCCGAAGGCGAGGCTCACCTCGTTGAAGATGGCAAAGCGCTTGGCTGTGCCGAGGCCTACGTAGCTGCGGTAGAAGACAGACGCGGTGTACATCTGGGAGTAGTAGGAGACGTCGCTGATAGAGAAGTTGAGGTCTTCGTCGAAGTCTACGGCCAGACTGCCGAGGTCTGCGGCGGAGCGGGTGTACTCGAAGCGCATACCCATCGACTGGTTGTTGCGGAAGAAGTAGCTGAAATAGGGCTTGATGGCGTAGGTCTTGCCCTTGAACGAGAAGTCTTTGAGCAGGGAGAGGAGCTGTATGTCCTGAGAGTTGAACTCGCCGTAGCTGGCCGTGACGCCGAACATCCACTGGCCCTTGGGGATGAAGAGGAAGTTGAAGAGGCCGCGGTCATAGCGCCCGTAGTTGGGCTCGGGCAGGATGATGGAGACTGTGTCTGAGCCCACGATGACGGTCTGGTCGAGCAGGCGCGGGTCTACCTCGGCCAGAACCATCTTGCCGTGCTCGTTGAGGGGATGGCCGTGGAGCGAGTCGGTGTAGACCCTCGCGGGGGGCAGCGCCTCTGCCGGGGGCTCCGAGACCGCTGTGGCGGGGGCGGGCTCTGCGGGGAGATATATGACGACGGTGTCGCGGACTATGGCGGGAGAGCGGTGGTAGACGGTGCGGGTGACGGTGGTGACGGTGGTGGTGATGGAGTCTACCCTGGTCTCCGTGGTGGCTATGGAGTCGGGTATCTCGGGGGCGGCGCCATATGCGGCGACGGTCCCGAGGATGGCCGAGGCCGCTGTGATGACCCTTGCGGCGAGGGCTGTGGCGTAAGGTTTCAGTATGCTCATGGCCGGGGGGATTAGAGGTAGAACACGGCTCCGAACGAGATGGAGAAGAGGTTGACCTTGAAGTTGGCGCTCTTGCCCGTGTAGTCGGCCACGTGTATGCGGTCTGTGATGGCGTGGGTGTGGTCGTAGCTGAAACCGAGCACGCCGACGCTCACCTCGATGGCCGAGTAGTTGTTGAGAAACATTATCATGCCCGGCGTCAGGCCTATGTCTGCCGAGATGTTGCGGGCATATGTGCCCGAGATGTCGTCGCCCTCGCCGTTGACTATCTTGGACTGTCCTCCGCCGAGGGTCAGCTGTACCTCGTTGAAGAATCCGAACCTCATCGAGTTGCCGAGCGAGATGTAGTTGCGGAAGACGGCTGTGCCCGAGTAGCTGTGGTTGATGGCAAAGAGGGTGCCGGGCGAGTAGGAGGTCTCCGAGTCGAGCACGACGTCGGCCGAGCCCAGGCGTGTGCGCGAGCGCTTGTAGCTGACGCGTCCGCCCGCGGCGAGGTTGTCTCTGAAGGCGTAGAGGAGCATCGGGCTGAGCTTGAAGCTGTAGGTGTCGCCCCCGAGGTTCTCGACGATGAGAAACTTGTAGTTGTTGAAGTCGCTCTGGGTGTAGCTGACGTTGACGCCCGCGATCCATTGTCCCTTGGGTATGAAGGATATCTGCTCGAGCCCGCGGCTGAAGTGTTCCTGGCCCCGGGCTGTGTGGGCCGGGTGGATGGCCAGGGCCATGAGCAGGGCCTGTGTCTTATACACATATCACGCTGCAGACGATCTTAC
>JAIDJD010000248.1 GCA_029052375.1 Duncaniella sp.
GCGGCCGCCCTTGGGGGGAGGGGGAAATCCAAACTGTTCGCGCACCATGCGCTCGAAGCGCTCGGACATCTTGCGGCGCGCATAGGCGGCCGCCCATGGCCTGACTATAAACCACAGGAGGTAGCCAAATAGTATTATCAGTATGGCTGTAAACATAGGGGGAGGAGTAGTGTGTAAGATGATTCCGGAGCGGCCCGCCAGCGGGGCTCAGGAGGCACATTCAGCAGGCGTCGGCTCCGTTGTCGGGATTGTAGCGCTTGCCGAGGAGGGAGATGAGCAGATAGAGGATAATAGTCCACGCAAAGCCGGCCAGGCCGTCGGTGATCACGAAGAGCACGGCGGCGAGCAGGATGACGTAGCGGCGGACATTCTCCTTGAATCCCCAGGTCTTGAACTTGAGCGAGAACATCGGTATCTCGCTAACCATCAGCCACGAGAAGAGGCAGACGAGGATGAGCATGGCCCAGTCGCCCGGATAGCCGTGGACCTCGGCCCAGGCCAGGAAGCCTATCCAGAAGATGGCGTTGGAGGGGATGGGAAGACCTATGAAAGATGTTGTCTGACGTGTGTCTACGTTGAATTTGGCCAGTCTGAGACCGCCGAAGACGGCGAGCAGGAGCGCAGTCCAGGGGAGCCATGAGTGAGTGGTCTCGGCCACCATGAGATTGAACACCAGCATGGCGGGGGCGAGGCCGAAGCTGACGAGGTCGCTGAGCGAGTCGAGCTCCTTGCCCATGTCCGAGTAAGCCTTGAGGAGCCTGGCGGCGAAGCCGTCGCAGAAGTCGAAGACGGCGGCGAGGCCTATGAGCAGAAAGGCGAAGTGCGAGGGGGTGATCCAGCCTGGGGCGAGCTCGGGGCGCAGCGCTATGATGATGGCGATGGCGCCGGAGAGCAGGTTGAGGCAGGTGATGGTGTTGGGGATATAATACTTGAGGGGTTTCATAGTGGAGGGGGTGTTTCTCAACTCTTCAGGCGGGCGATGGTGGAGACGCCTCCGATGGTCTTGTCTCCGATTTTTACATACACCTCTGCGTCAAGAGGGAGATAGATGTCGACGCGCGAGCCGAACTTGATGAAGCCCATGTGGTCTTCGATATTGGCCTCCTCGCCGGGACGCGCGTATGTGACGATACGCCTGGCCACGGCGCCGGCTATCTGGCGCATGAGTATCTCCTGTCCGTTCTCGGCGCGTATCAGCACGGTAGAGCGCTCGTTCTCGATGCTCGCCTTGGGGAGATAGGCGCTGAGAAAGCGTCCGCTGTGATGGCGCACGAGGAGCACCTCGCCGTCGACCGGGAACCAGTTGGCATGGACGTTGAAGACAGACATGAACACGGAGACCATCCTGACCTTGCGGCGCAGCACCTCGGGCTCGAAGACCTCCTCGAGGGCCACCACCGTGCCGTCCACGCTAGAGACAACGGCGCGCTCGCGGTCGCCCGTGAAGGTGCGTCGGGGCGAGCGGAAGAAGTTGACCACAAGCAGATAGAACACTCCCGATATGGCCGAGAAGATGACGGGTATCACCGACGGGCGGATGAACATCCAGGCCGAAAGGTTGATGACAACCATTATCAGCAGCAGGACGAGTAGTATGTTGGTGCCTTCGCGATGTATCTTGACTCTCATTGTTACCTTGGTCGGGAGTGGCTATGGTGGTGAGGACAAATTCAGGTTTAGGTGTCGGGGCTTGCGGCAGGCGGTGAGTTGCGGTCCGCCGGGTATTCGCGCCCGATTTAATCATGCAAAGTTAGCAATATTTTTTTGCACGTCAATAATTTTGTGATAGAAATCAACACAAAACCGCCCCATATTGCGCAAAAAGCGCCATTACGGGGCGGTCTTGATATGAATCCGGCCGGGATGCTTACTGGATGTTGGGCGTCTCCCAGGTGTATGTCGAGGTACAGAAGACGGGGACCGAGAGCCGGCCTGCGGTCAGCGTGAAGTCTCCCTCCTCGAGGGTCCACAAGCCTTCGGCGTTGACAAAGGCGAGGTCCGAGGCGGGAAGCTCGAAGCGCACGGCGCGTGTCTCGCCGGGCATCAGGGCCACCGTGGTGAAGGCGCGGAGCCTCTTGTTGTCGGGGATGACGGAGGCCACATGGTCTGAGCTGTAGAGCAGCACGGCCTCTATGCCGTCGCGAGTGCCGGTGTTGGTGACGTCGAGAGTGACGGTGAGGCGGTCCGAGGCATCAAAGCGCGCCTTGTCTACCTTGAGGTTTGAGTAGGAGAATGTGGTGTATGAGCGTCCGTAGCCGAAGGGCCACTCGACGTTGACGCGGGCGTCATAGTCGTAGGCGCCCTCCATGCGCGCCACCTCTTCGGAGCTCTTGTAGTCGTAGGTCGTGAGCGAATTGATTTCGCGCGGATAGGTGAAGGGGAGGCGGCCCGAGAAGTTCTCGTCGCCGCTCAGCAGGGCCGCCAGTGCGTCGCCGCCCTGATTGCCGGGGAGCATCGAGGCCACGACGGCCTTAGAGAGAGGCACCATCTCGCCGAGGATGCGGGGACGCCCCTCGTTGACGACGAGGATGACGGGCTTGCCCGTGGCGGCCAGGGCCTTGACCATGTCGCGCTGGTTCTGCGAGATATACAGCTCGGAGATGTTGCCCTGGGTCTCGCAGTATGAGTTCTCGCCAACGCAGGCCACGATGACGTCCGCGCCTGCGGCGGCGCTGACGGCGGCGTCAAAGCCGGCGTTCTCCTCCTCGTGCCACTTGCCCTTCTCGGCAAACGTCACTGTGGGGACGTATGTGACAGCCTCGGCGCCGAAACGCTCGGCCAGGGCCCGGGCTATGTTGTTGTGGCCGGCGGCGCCGTAGCGGTCCGAGAGATGGCCCTGCCACGAGTAGGTCCATCCGCCGTTCAGGGCGCGCATGGATGTGGCCGTGGGGCCTGTGACAAGTATCTTTGTGCCCGGAGCGAGGGGGAGGACCGAGGCCTCGTTCTTGAGCAGCACCATGGAGCGGACGGCGGCCGTGTAGGCCTCCTTCTCCCAGCGGTCAGAGTGGAACTCGGGATACTCCGGGAGCCTTGTGTCCGGGGTCTCGAAGAGGCCGAGGCGATACTTGAGGCGCAGACAGCGCGCGGCGGCATCGTCTATGCGCTCCATGCTCACCTTGCCCTCCCTCACCAGCTCTATGAGCAGGGTGCAGAAGTCGGCCTGGTACGGCTCCATGGCCATGTCTATGCCGGCGTTGATGGCTATGCGGATGGCGTCTTTCTTGTCCTTGGCCACACGCTCGCGCGTGTAGAGGTTGTTGATGTCGGCCCAGTCGGTCACTATCAGTCCGTCCCACTGCAGGTCGTTCTTGAGGCGCTTGGTGAGGTATTCCCACGAGGCGTGTACGGGGACGCCGTTGATCGAGGCCGAGTTGACCATGACGGTGAGGGCGCCGTTCTTGATGCCCTCGAGAAAGGGGGCGAAGTGCTTCTCCTTGAGGTCCGATGGCGAGACATAGGCGGGGGTGCGGTCCTTGCCCGAGAAGGGGACGCCGTAGGCCATGTAGTGCTTGAGCGAGACAGCCATGTGGTTGCGGTCCACGTGGTTGGGGTCGTCGCCCTGGAATCCCCTTACGGCGGCGGCGCCCATCAGGGCGTTGACCAGGGGGTCCTCGCCATAGTTCTCCCAGAAGCGCGGCCAGCGCGGGTCGCGGGCCAGGTCGAGCGTGGGCGAGAAGGTCCAGGGGACGTCGGCGGCGCGGGTCAGGTAGGCCGTGGCCTCGGACGAGGTGCGCACCAGCTCGGGGTCGAATGTGGCGGCCATGTTGATGCCCTGCGGGAAGATGACACCGTCGTTGACATAAGTGGTGCCGTGTATCTCGTCGAGGCCGTAGATGACGGGGATGCCGTCGTTGAGCCTGAGAGATGCCTCCTGGAGAGCGGAGACCACTACGTTCCACTCGGAGGCCGAGAGCGAGAGGTGGCCCGGGGTGTTGAGGAACGAGCCCACCTTGTAGTTGGATATCAGCGAGTCGAGCTTGGCGGGGTCAATGGCAAAGGTGCCGTCCTTGCCGCCCTTGCCGAAGGTCCCGGCCTTGTCTATCTGCAGCTGGAGCATCTGGCCCACCTTCTGTTCGAGCGACATCCCTGCGAGCCTCTCGGCCACCTTGGCTTCGAGGGCGGGGTCTGGCGGAATGACGGGGAGGGAGAGAGGGGTGTAGGCCGCGGCGGCGAGCGATGCGGCGGCCGCGGCGGCGAGGGCTAAGATTTTCTTCATTTGCTTTCAGGTTTGGTGTCAGATTCAGGTTCGGCCCCGGGGGCGGAGAGGGATGTGTCTGCCGGAGGCACGGCGGCGGCAGGCGCAGGGGCCTTCTTGAGCTCGGGATAGGAGATGCGGGAGTGATACATGGTGATGAGCCTCTGGATGAAGGTGTCTTTGATATCCTTGACATCGCGGAACGAGATGTCAGACTCGTTGTGCAGCCCCTCGGCTATCTGGCCGTCGATGATTTTGTTGACCAGGACAGATATGGCCTCAGGGGTATGCTCCTTGAGCGAGCGCGAGGCGGCCTCGACGGCGTCGGCCATCATGAGTATGGAGGTCTCGCGGCTCTGCGGATTGGGACCCGGATATGTGAAGGGGGCGGGGTCTGTCTTCTCCTCGGGATGGGCGTTGGCATATGTGGTGTAGAAGTAGCGCGCCATGCCCGCGCCGTGGTGCTGGACGATGAAGTCCTTGATGGCCTGGGGCAGCTTGGCCTTGTCGGCCATTGCCAGGCCGTCGCGCACGTGTCCCGTGACTATGCGGGCGCTCTGTATGGGGTCGAGGGCGTCGTGGGGGTTGACGCCATGCTGGTTTTCGGTGAAGAAGGCCGGATTTCTGATCTTGCCTATGTCGTGATAGAGGGCGCCGGTGCGGACCATCTGTTCTTTGGCGCCGATGCGGGCGGCGGCGGCCCCGGCGAGATTGCTGACGGCCATGGAGTGGTTGAAGGTGCCGGGACACTTCTCCGAGAGCTCGCGGAGCAGGGGGTTGTTGGTGTCCGAGAGCTCGACGAGCGTCACGCGCGAGGTGAAGCCGAAGAGGCGCTCGATGACAAACATCAGGACGTAGCTGAACGAGATGAGGATGGCATTGATGCCGAGCGAGCCGTAGACACGCCCGTCGGTCTTGCCGACAGAGCCGGTCTGCATCACCTCATAGCTGACGTAGCAGAGGGCGTAGGCGGCGAAGATGAGCACGGCTGTGCGTATCAGCTGGGAGCGGCGAGAGAGGTCTTTGAGCGAGTCTATGGCCACCACGCCGGCGATGAACTGCATGAAGACGAACTCGAGCGAGAAGGTGGCCATGAGGGCGCAGATCAACACCGTGACAAAGTGTGTGAAATAGGCCGTGCGCGAGTCCAGGAATATCAGCATCAGGATGGGTATCACCGTGAAGGGCACTATGTAGAGGCCTGTGGTGAAGGCCGCCATCATGCCGAAGGAGAAGAGGCTGAAGAGGGCCACGCATGAGACTATGAAGACCACCGTGCGCCGGTCGGCCAGATAGTCCGGGCGGAAGAAATAGAGATAGCCGAAGAGCGAGCCGAAGAGGATGAGGACATAGAGAAACTGGCCCACGACGGGATAGTGGTGCTGGGAGAGGTGGGCGCCCCCGCCGCGGTCGTCGAGCATCTCCTCGTATGTCTGGAGTATCGTGGCCACGCGCGAGGTGACGATGTCGCCCTTGTCGATGATGCGCTCGCCCTGCTGCACCACGCCCACGGGGGCAAGGGCGCGCTGGTATGCGTCGGTGAGCAGACTGCGGGTTGTGGCCGAGTCGAGCACAATGTTGGGCGTCAAGACCTTGGAGAGCTGAGTCTTGGTGATGGCCGCGCGGACATTGTGGTCGAGCAGGGTAGAGTCGAGGCGCTCGTAGGCCCTGAAGGGCGAGAGATAGTTGCGCGTGGGGATGGAGATGGCCACATTGTCGTGGACAAAGCGCACGGCCGGGAGCTTGCCGCCGGAGATTTTCTCGTATGTCTCCGGCGAGACGATGCCGTTCTCGTAGATGGTGCGTATGGCCTTGATGATATGGTTTTTCTGGGCCGGGGTGATGTCGAGCCCGGGGGTGGAGGTCAGGCGCGTGGAGTAGTCCGAGATAATGATTTTCTCAAGAGCGAGGTCTCGCCTGAAGACAGGCTCGAAGTGGGTGTCTATGCTGTCCTTGATGCGCGAGGCGCTCACTGAGTCGAGATGCTCGGGGATGTCGAACGGAGCCGTCAGCAGGGCATAAGACCACGGACGGTTGACCTCATAGATGTAGTGGTCCTTGTCCGAGCGGGGCAGGAAATAGACTATGAGAGCAGTGGCGGCGAGAAAAAGCAGCACGCGCAGGATGTAGTCGCGCCGTGTGAGTCCGGTCAGAGGTTGCGGTATATGGTCCACAGGATAATGATGGCGAGGAATGTGAGAATAAAAGGTCTTGATGCGGTGACGCGCCTGAGCCGGGCCAGGCGGCGGGGCATCAGCTCGGCGGCAAGGACAAGCAGCACAAGCGGCAGCTCGGCGGCCAGCAGGGGATTGCAGGCATAGGCCGCGGCAAACTCTCCGTGGAGACAGGCGTGCAGAGCCCTCTGGGCGCCGCAGCCCGGGCAGTCAAGCCCCGTGGCGGCCTTGAAAGGACAGCGCGGGAGCATACCGCCGGCAGGGTCGAGAGCATAATAGACAGCGGCCGCGGCAAGGAGCATGAGCGCCGCGAGAGCCAGCATACGGCGCCGGGATGAGGGCGAGCGCCGCGGACGGTAGGGCGGGGGAGCCTGGGGCGGCGTCAAAGCGACATGAGGTTGAACAACACCGAGAAGGGAGCCCAGATAAGCCCGGCCACAAAGGAGATGGCCACCCAGAGGCCGGCCTTGTCCGAGGCCGCGCGTGCGGCGGCAAAGTCGCCGCGCTGCCATGCGGGTGTCACCTTGGAGGCATAGATTATGGCCACGAAGCCCGTGAACAGGCAGCAGCATATGGTGGCGAGGATGGCCCAGGACAGATAGGTGGGGGGAGGGGTCTCGGTCTGCATCGGCTGGGCGGCATAACGGTCGCCCGGAGCATAGGTGTATGCGTGGCCGGGCTCTGCGGGGCGCGAGGCGCCGCATATGGCGGCCAGCTCGGGGAGGTTGGCGGCGACGGTCCAGTCGGGCAGGCCGTCATACCACACGGGCGTGTCCGGGCCAAGGCCCCCGCGCTGGTACAGCTGTCCCAGCGTGAAGGGCCCGGCCTGGATGCCGTCGGATATAATCCAGTATTGGCGTTCCATCAGGTGGAATTAGGGTTTTGGTTCGATCAGAAGAATTTTGTCTCCCGGCCGAGGATATCGCCGAGGAGGTTGTTGGCCAGGCGCGAGGCGCCGATGCGGAAGTACTCGTTGGTCTCAAGCCACTTGTCGCCGAGCACCTCCTTGACCACGGTGTAGTAGGCGAGAGCCTCGTCAGTCGTAGCCACGCCTCCGGCCACCTTGAAGCCCACCATGCGTCCGGTCTGCTCATAATACTCCTTGATGGCCTCGCACATCACGTATGCGGCCTCGAGCGACGCTCCGGGGTTCTCCTTGCCTGTCGATGTCTTGATGAAGTCTGCACCGGCGTTCATGGCCAGGATAGAGGCGTCGCGGACATTGCGGGCAGTCTTGAGGGCGCCGGTCTCGAGTATCACCTTGCAGAGCGAGTCGCGGCACGAGTGCTTCATCTCGCTGAGCTGGTCGAAGACCTCCTCGTAGTCCTTGTCGAAGAAGTCGCCCAGAGAGAGCACCACGTCTATCTCGTCGGCTCCAGCCTCAACAGCCAGGCCAACCTCGGCCACCTTGACCTCGATGAAGCTCTGTGCCGAGGGGAAGCATCCGGCCACGGCGCAGATGTCTACCTCGCTGACGTCGAGGACGGTGCGGGCCACGGGGACAAAGTTGGGATATATACATACGGCGGCCACGTTGGGCAGTTCGGGATACTCGCTCTCGAAAGCATTGACACGCTCCACGAAGTCGGCCACAGAGCGCTGAGAGTCTGTGCTCTTGAGCGTGGTGAGGTCTATGGTGTTGAAGAGGTAGCGGAGTATCTCGGGACGGCGGTTCTCCTCGAGATGCTCAGCGATGATTTCCTTAACCTTATCGGCCACGACGGCGTCGTCTGTCACGACGTTCGAGTCGGCTATCAGTTTCTGATATTTGTCCATAGTAGTCTGTTGTGATTTAAGCTGTTGATTGTGCAGGTGTATATATGTCAGGGAGTTTTGAATCTGTCCTTGTCGCGAGAGGTCTTCCTGGCCAGCCCGCGGGCCATTGCATCTGTCAGGTCGATGCCGGTCTGATTGGCCAGCGCGGCGCATACCCATATGACGTCGGCCAGCTCGTCGGCCAGAGCCTCGGTGTCGGCACGGTCGCCCGGCTTGGGGCGCTGGTCGCCGCAGAGGCGCGCCAGTATGCGGCAGACCTCGCCGGTCTCTTCGGCCAGGATGAGGCCGTTGGTGACAGGCGAGAAATATCCGTTGCCCACCGTAGAAATCCACCTGTCTACGGCGGCCTGGAGCTGGGAAAGGTCTGGCGGAGGTGTCATGATCCTGTATCAATAACAATAGTTACCGGCCCATCGTTCACAAGTCCCACCTGCATATCGGCCCCGAAGACACCGGTGGCCACAGGGCGCCCCATGAGCCTCTCGCACTCCGCGCAGAAGAGCTCGTAGAGAGGCACCGCAAGAGAGTGTGGAGCGGCCTCGACATACGAGGGCCGATTGCCCTTGCGCGTAGAGGCAAGCAGTGTGAACTGGCTGACAGCCAGCATCTCGCCGCCGGTCTGCAGCAACGATAGATTCATCACGCCCGCCTCGTCGTCGAAGACGCGCAGATTGACGGCCTTGGCCGCAAGACGGCGGGCATCATCCTCGGTGTCGCCCACGGCCACACCCACAAGCACCACCAGTCCGCGACCGATGGCACACCTCAGCTCGCCCCCTATAGAGAGCGAGGCCTCCGCAGCTCGTTGGATTACAATTTTCATTGATGCAAAAATAGCAAAAATCTCCCACAATCCCCCCAAATAAGCAGATAAAAAACAAATTGGGTGAAAATGGGTCACTCTCCATATGCAAGTCTTATAACGTCCGAGGGATAGAGAATACGTATCTCTCCGGCATCGGCCTCATCCCGTGGAGGATTCTTAAGGAAGAGCACGGGAATTATCTCCTTGTCCCGGCCAAACGGCAGACGGGAGGCCTTCTCTATGAGCTTTGCAAGCAAGCCGCCGGCTATCTCGGGGTTGGTCCACTTGCACTCTCCCACAAGCAGAGCCTTGCCGTCGGCCGACTCGGCCATGACGTCAAACTCCATGGAGACGGGACCTGCGGGCAGTTTGACACCGCCCCACCAGCGCGAGGCCTCGCCCCACCGGTGTCCGTAGAGGGTGTTGCCGCTCACGGCCTCGCGGCAGAGATGCTCCCAATGACGGCCAACATACTCGCCAAACCCGGCCTCTATATCAGCCATCACGGCCGAGCGGCGTCCACGGCCTATCGATGACAGATTGGGGATGATGAATGTATAATAAAAGTCCATCATGGGGTCGTTGATGCGATAGAGGCTCTTCTTGGACTTGCGGGGGCTCTCGCCGAAGGGTATCTCGCGACGGAGGTAATTCATCTGAATAAGACGATCGAGCGAGGCAGACAGAGCCGTGGCCTCACGTCCCATGCGCGAGGCTATCTCGGAGAGCCTGTTGGCCCCGGAGGCCACCACAGACATCAGAGATTCTGACTGGACAGTAGCCATCATATCATCAAGAAACAGACGCTTGGGCTCGTCGTAAAGCACGGCGGCAGGGCTGAGCATCGTGGCGCTGATAGCCTCGCGAAGACCTGAATACTCCTCGCGCAGCTCCCAATAACGCGGCACTCCTCCCCATACGCTATACTCCTCAATGGTAGCCACAGGGTCGGTATGCAGTGCCTCGCCGAGGAAGGCTATCGGTATCGGACGTATGTCGAGAATGGCGTGCGCCCTCCCATACAGAGGCTCGGACTGTGACAGAATCATATTCTGCATCATACGCTGCGAACTTCCGCATATCACAAGGTTGTACTTCAACGCCCGTGAATCTACAAGTCGCTGAATCACAGACGGAAGCTCGGGCGAATGTTTTACCATATACGGAAATTCGTCCAGGCAGAGCGTAAACTGCTCAGTGGCAAATGTGTTGAGCATCACGAGCAAATCCTCCCACGCCGAGAAGTCGGCACGAGCGATGTCCGGAAACTTTTCGGCAAGCGAGGCCCTGAGCATATCGCGCTGCACCTGGTCGACAAAGTCGCCCGCCATATAGTAGATATCCTTCTTGGAGAGCACCCTCTTGATGAGCGTTGACTTGCCGAGCCTGCGACGACCGAACACCACCACAAAACGTGGCGGAGTGTCAGGATTCAAAACCCTCTTGAGCTCAGCAAGTTCCTCTCTGCGGTCGACAAATTCCATAATTATATTCCGAGAAAATTATTTTCTGCAAATATAATTATTTCCCAGCTATAATGCAACCCCCCGGCCACCCATATTATCTATGAATTATCTATGAATACCCAATACTTTTATTCTTTCAGGGAAGTATCGGTTCTGATTTTGGCACAATATCCACTTCTACATTATCTAAATGTAGCTTTTCGGCTATTTCGAGAATAGTTTTTTTCTTAGTTTCTGAATTAGTATTTTTAAAAAGATAATATTGATCTGCAATCGGATTCTGTAACCGTCGATTTATAAGTGTTTTAGAAAGCAAGTCATACTTGTTCCACACTTTGATTCCGAGACTATATACACGTGTTACTCCAAGGACTCTCACAAATTGCTCTAACGAATCAATAGCATTGATCCTTTCAATTTTCTCTCCATTAAATACTATTCGTATACGTGTTGCTTCTGATTTAGTGTGTACTGATAATCTCTGAGCAGGCACAATTGAATCAGATAATTGATTTCTACCTTCGATTGCCGAAGAGAATTCTTCATGTCTATAATGGTCTTGGTCGAAGCTCCAAATATTCTTAGCCTTTTTATAGAGCCAAAATGCACGCTCATTTATACAACTCTCATCCCATGACGGCTTACTCAACCAATCATATAAAGTTTCTATTCCAGATGCGAGACGCACTAATCCATTGGAACAACTCTTCTTATATGCCCAAGATTTGTTTCCTATTTTAGAATTCGTACTTAAAGGCAAAATCGCAAGATTACCCAACGTCTTTAAACGCCTGTCTCTCTCCTCCCTATCAAATCCATCTGCAAGAGGCCATGCTCTTTCATCCCATTTCACAGGCAAAAGATGCTCAAGAGAATATGTATCAAACGAAAGTAGTGCCGTAGATTGGTTTTCACTGCGAACTAACGACTCAAGCATATAAAGAACACCCTTAGCTCGCTTATTTGTCAACGCATTCTCGTTAAAAGCATAAAGCAAACTATTATCATCAGGCATAGCAAGCGATGATTCTTCATTCTTGCCTGATAGAAATTCCATCAATCCTGATTTTGTTAGCACCCGATTTGATATAAGATTTGAAGAAAACAAATCACTATAATTATCGTTGCGGGCTTTGCATATAAGACGGCGCATTATATAGGCCTCAAGTATCTTTGAAATACCCTTTATCTCCTCTTCATCACTTTGATTCTTTAGTATATATAGCACATACGGAATCATCGTTGTAGTTTCAAGGCCAAATATAATCACATTAAGTCGCTCTACACCCCATTCTCTTTGAATTGACTGCTTAAGAACGTCTGAAGAAATATAGCGCCTGTACAACTTAGCATATAAGGTAAGGTCTTCTGCAAATTCAATCACATCAACTCTTGATAATTGGAGATATGATTTATATTTGTTAAATAGATCCTCCGCAGAACGAAATTTTTCTTTTTCTGAGGCAGAGATATCAATACCTGGACTATTAACCTTTATATTGAGATATGCTGATAAGAATGTCTCAAGAGAAGGACGTTGTAATCTTCCAAGAGTCGTCTTCTGGCTCCAGAAATTTATAGTTTCCTCATCCTTCTCAAAAACAGGTTTCCATATGGTTTCATATTTATCTACAGTCTCCTCTGTAAATATATAGTTTTTAAGCAACTCACCCGTGGTTAAACTTACACCAAGAGAGTTTATGGTATCAAAAATAACCTGTTCATTTTCATCTTGAAGCAGATCTATGCCAACAAATACAATATTATCAAGAATCCTATAATAATCATAGTCCCTGACATCTATTTTGTCAAGAAAATAGTTATAGGCCTTGGCCAACTGAGTGCCATAATTTACTTTGTCAAGCTCCTCTTGTTTAAGAATGCTCTCATAGCATTCCCTATCAAAGAAATTATGGCACAACAACATTTGTCCTCTTCCTTCGGATAAATGTTTAAACTCATCAATATGACCTGTTCGCGTACTAAGAATCTTGAGGAAAAGAAGCAATGTTGTTAGTCGTTGCTGACCATCAATGACTGTCCTTACATCACCAAATGTATCACTGCTGCATGTGGGTGTCTGCTTAAGTATTATTGTTCCAAGAAAGTACTTCTTCCTCGGAGCAGAAGCCTTGTTCATGCTTTCAAGAAAACGTTCCCATAATGGTTCATCCCAAACATAAGTACGCTGAAAAAATGGAATTCTCAACTGTCTACCTTGACTTAGGACCTCACTAATAACCATATCATTTGCTTTCATGGCAATCTTCTAATTTAAATATGAAATAATGACTGTATATATATGCAAAAATAGCAAAAATCTCCCACAATCCCCCAAATAAGAAGATAAAAAACAAATTCGGCAGGAGGAGCGGTGTCCACTGCCGAATTATATGACGAGAAAATTATTTTCCGCTTCTATAATTATTCCAAGCCTTGCGGGCCTCAGACCGAGGGGCGGAACATCCGGGTGTAGAGG
>JAIDJD010000249.1 GCA_029052375.1 Duncaniella sp.
ATTATATACAAAGTTACATTTTTCAGATTGGACATCAAAATTTTACGGTTATTATCAATCGTATGCCGCAGTTGATTGATTATTGCTGACACATACGACTATCTCAGACCTATCGGTGTCTGAAAGACTCAATATAGAAAACGGAAAATAAAAATAGGCTGCCCCATCCAGGTTCAGCCTATCCGATATTATTGATTCGCGGGCGAGGTCAGTAGACCAGGCCGATGTTGTCTATCCAAAGCGTGAGACCTATCGTGCCTACATAGGGCTCGCCCTGGGCTGTGGAGGCCATCACAAGCAGGTGTGTCGGTGTAGCGTCAGCACTGTCCCATCCCTCCTCTATCACCGGCACCATCTTGCCCTTGGAGTTGGTGGCATAATAGCTGTTGCTCTCAGGTATCAGGCCCATATAAGACTTGTAGCCCGGCTTGGAGGTGATATCCCCATACCACACCGGGATATCGTATCTGTTGACCCAGCCCTGGGTCGACCTGTCGAACTGGCGGCGCCCCGTGCCTACACGCTTGGCATGGATATTGCCATCCGCGTCTTCCCAACGGCGCTGCAGCAGGATATACACCTCGGCATTTTCATGGCCGGGCATCTCCTTTTTGGCGCCGAATCCGCTCGAGTACAGACGAGTGGCGTTCTTAGGTATCTCGAGCTTATAGTCGAACCTCAGCGCCTTGGGGCGTTTTGCAAAAGGTATGCCCATATCCATCTTGGCATACGGATTTTTTGTAGAGCTGACAGGCTCCTTCATATGTCCGAGATATATGGTGCCGGCCACTGTAACATCGATGTTTATCAGCCCTGCGGCCTTGCAGTGTTCGAGCTCGGTAGCCAGCTTGACGCATTTGTCAGCGCCCTTGCGCGTGTCGGGATACACAACGTTGCTGCCCTTAGAGATGCCAACGACCTTGGCATACACATTGGACGAACCCCAAGGCGATCCGCCCAGCGGGGTGTAAGGCTTGTTGCCGACAATATGTCTCTGCGGCCCTATGGCATATATTGTCTTGGTCTCGCCTCCGATGATGGCAGACTCTTTGATTTCACGTGAGACCCACGTGTTGAAATCGCCGTATTTCAACAATTCAAACCTTTCGGCATTTGCGGCGGCGGCTGTGGCAAGTGCCGCTATCGAGAGGAGGAGCTTGTTCATAACGTGAGGATTTTGATTTTGACAATCATAGCTGGTAAAATTTAAACACACTCTGTCTCAAAAAGTTCGCGGTCAGAATGTCACCGTCAGAGAAAAACCGGGCGCTCTGCCTATGGCCATCGGCGTCAGCGACGACTCGATGCGCCTCCCCTTGGGCTTGGCCCCGAGATGCATCCGACGCGTGTCGCTGCCCCTGAAGAGATTCACCACCTCGTTGACAGGGTCTATCAGGAAGACCACAATATTGCCGAGTACAGGCGAGCCTGCGAGTGTATAGTTGTGGGCCACGATGTGGCGCTTGATATGGTAGAAAGCCTCGCCTATGCAACTGCCTATGACGGGGGTGATGAACAGGTCCTGATAGGAAGGGCGCTCCATGAACGCCTCGATGCCAAACTCCCAGCATACATTGGAGATGACGGCGCTGAAAATCATCGAATGCCAGAAGCTGTAGCCGCAAGAGCGGGCCGCCATGAAGTAGACGGCTCCGGCATAAGGATGGAGCACATAGTTGTATATGAAGAGGTCGTTGTCCCACTCGGGTCCCTCCTTTATCACGTGGTTGTACCATCGCTCGCCGAGAGGGACATCCTGAAGCTCTGCACGGTTCCACGACGTGGCATTCTCGGGCAGAGCCTCGAGCACCATCAGCGTGGAGACAAAGGCTCCGGTCAGCACACCTGCGTTGGCCAGCATACGGCCAGGCTTCGGATAGATATCCTTGTTCTGAGAGTAAGGCTGGGCATAGATGTTGCGATACAGCTCGGGCACAGTGTCTGACGTGAGCCCGGGCATACAGGCTGGGACAGGACAGGCCTCTGAGGCCTGCACGGATGCGGCCGAGTCGGCGGCCTCTGCACCCTGCGCCTCTGCGGCGCAGGGACACGCAAGCGCCAGGGCGATGCCTGCGGCGGATATCAAAGCTGTAATCTTCATTTCAACATACTTTTTAGTGAAACTGCCTCGTTGTGGTCATTGAGATAGAGAGGATTGCGCGGAGTATATCGTGGCGAAGCAAGCGAAGCCCCGTGGTCGAGCCTCGGAGAGTCTATCCCGCCGAGAGCCATAGCTGTAGGAGCGAAGGAGCGCGATGTAGACACGGCCTTCTGCATATTCACCGCCAGCGAGCGCGACTCCTCGGGATATGCCTTGCGATAGCTGTCTGAGAGCCACGCGATCAACGGCACTCTCACCTGATGGAGCGACGGCATCGGAGACGCGTGCAGGAAACGGCCGGAGCCGTTGTCAAAGATATCCTCGCCATGGTCCGAGGTGTATATCATCCAACCCTCGGCATCCTCAGCCTCGAGACGGGCTATGAGACCGTCGAGAAACCGGTCTGTGGCCACGATGGTATTGTCGTAGGCGTTGACAAGCTCGCCGCGATATCTGGCCGACGCCTCAGGGAAGTCGCACGGGCCGAAACAGGCATCCTCGGCGCCGTAACGGTCGCAGTAATTGAAGTGAGAGCCATAGCAGTGGAGCACGGCAAACAGTTTGCGCGGACCCCTCTCCAGCAGGCCGTCGAGCACATCGAGCAACACAAAGTCGCCGGGAGTCTCGGCATAGCCTGGCTGTTCGCGCACAAAGAGCGTCGTGTCGGCCTCCATGCCGAAAAAGTCGATGAAAGAGCGGTTGGGACGCTGGTTGGAGATGAAGGCGGTCTCGAACCCGGCCTCGCTGAAAGCCGTGATGACACTCTTGACACAGTAGATGTCCCTGTCGTATGTGACGGCCTCAACCGGACTAAGCAGCATGGGCACACTCTTGTGCGTGGTGTTGGACTCAGACAGAGCCTTGTGTCCGCATATCACGCCTTCGCGTCTTGAAAGACGCGGATTGGTGGGGCGTCCATAGCCCATGAGCTGCCAGTCTGCCGCCCTCGAGGTCTCACCCACTACCATCACATAAAGCTCCCTGACCGAGTCCGGATGCAGAGGGCGTGAATCATAAGCATAGCCTGCCGAGGTCTCGCCATAGCGTCCGGTCTTGACGGTGCGGTCCACAGCCAGGCAGACATTGTATCCTGCGTTGACCGGATACAGGTCCTTGCGGGCTGCGTAACTCCCAGAGACAGCATAGCTGAGACCGAGCGAGACAAGGCCAGCCGAGGCCGAGGCAAGGCCGAGACGGCCGCAGGCCCGGCGCGGCAGACGGCCGAGACGCAGGCCGTGCCTGAGACAGACACTGGCCATGACGAGCGGAGGCAGATAGAGTATGCCGACAAGAATCAGCGACGGCCAGAGCGAAGCGAGCAGCTCGCCTACCTCCGAGCCGTTGGTGGTGACGACATTGAGAAACATATCTACCGATATGACACTCCGTCCGTAAAGCCCGAGCAGCACTGTCTGGAAAGCGGCAAGGAAGATGAACGGGAACATCAACCACACCGTCCGGCCTATTCTTGAAGACCTCGACGCCGCCCAGATGTAGATGCCGAGCGGCAGTACGACGTTGGCTATCCTCGCCCAGACGCTGAGATTCTCTGTGACGGCGAGCGCCACATTCGGAAAGATGAGCGAAAGGATAAACCAGCAATATAATATGTCCGGCAGATGCCTTTTAAACGTAGTCATTACCAGATTGACGATTTAGTTATATTCAGAAAGCCTCGTTCATGCTCAGCACAAAGCCCCAGCAACACTTGCCGAAACCCACGTCGACACGTACATTGCTCTGCTTCTTGAACTCCCAGCGGTATCCTGCACCCCAGTTGGGGAGGATGTGCCTGAGGCGCAGTCCTTTTACGTCGGGAAACACAAATCCCGCTCCGCCCCACGCCACTATGCCGCTGCGGCGCCATATATGCTGGCGCAGCTCGAGGGTGAAGTCTGTCTCGCACTTGTCCCTGTAGCGTCCCTGATAGTAACCCCTCAGAGTGGTGCTGTTGCCTACCGTAGGCATCAGGCCCCAGGGAGTATGGCCGTAAGAGAGATGGGCATGGAGGCGTCCGGCAAGGACCGCCCCGCGCCATAGGCTTCTGTAATGGTTGAGTGATATTTCTGTTGAGGAATACGAGCGCCCCCCGTTGCCGAGAAAACGAGGAGAGAAACGCTGGGTGAGGTGGAGCAGCCAGCCTCGTGTGGGAGCCGTGAAGTTGTCGCGCGTGTCCCACTCGAGGCGCAGGCCCACAGCCGCGGCCGGATAGGAGACCGGGAGGCCCTCCCACTGCTCCGGGCGCTCGCGATGGCGCGCGGCCAGATAGTTGAGACGTACTATGGGACCACCGAAGAGCCTGCCCTTGAGGCGCCAGAGATGGTCGGCCTCGAGCATGACGTCGATGAGCTGATACTTGCCCTTGTTGTCGGAGTCGCGCCCTGCGGCATAACCGACGCCCCAGAAGTAAGTATCGTATGAATTGAAACTGAGTTCGTAATTGATGCGGCTGTCACCGTTGCGATAATTGTGTATGCCGTCGACGCCAACCTTGTAATAACCGCCCGTAGTGAGGTCGGCAAAGACAGAAAAGTTGGACGGAAAGACGGCAGTGTCTCCGGGATTTGTTGAATAGTTGCCAGCGGCCACAAGCCCGATGCCGAAGCCGGTAGAGGTCGAATAGTGCGGGCCGCCTATGAAGGTGAACGATGGCCGCCGCGTCAGCGGTGTCTTGTTGGAGGACGCAAAATAGTCTATCACCCTCTGCACGATGTTGCGGCGCGACGGCGCTATGCTGTCGCGTACAGACACAGTCAACGTGTCAGACATCTCTACCGCAGACATGGAGCCGAAACCTCCGGCAACGGCCACCGCCGCAAGCAGGAATGACCTGAAACACCTGTAGCTGAAACGTCTGATTGTCATAAGGCAGTGTGATGGATGAATGCTTAAGATGAATACAGATTGCAGGCCCGGGCGGAGACTCCGCCACTCCTGCATCTCATGACATAAAAACATTTTCCTCCCCCCGGATGTTCACGTCTCCGGAGAGAAGCTCCAACAAGACCGCCCCGTTACCTCACCGGAATCTTCTCGATGCGGGCCTGATGGCGGCCGCCGTCAAAGGGAGTGTTGAGGAAAGTCTCAACAATGGCTATGGCTGTGGCCGGGTCTATGAACCTGGCCGGGAGCACAAGCACATTGGCGTCATTGTGGCGGCGCGCAAGCTCGGCAAGCTCTGTGTTCCAGCAGAGAGCCGCGCGGACACCCTGATGCTTGTTGAGCGTGATGCCTATGCCGTTGCCCGAACCGCAGAGCGCGATGCCGGGATAGACCTCGCCCTTCTCTACTGCAAAGCCCATGGGATGGGCAAAGTCTGCATAGTCACAGCTCTCCGAAGAGTATGTGCCGTAATCCTTGTAGGCGATGTTCTGAGAGTCAAAATAGCCCTCGATGATGTTCTTCATCTCATACCCGGCATGGTCGCTGCAGAAGCCCACCGGAATATCCTTGCGAAGTATCATTTTAATATTGGTGTCAGATGGTTTATTGAATAAAAAGATCAGTATACATAATGC